>JAPLEL010000121.1 GCA_026391415.1 Bacteroidota bacterium | reverse complement strand
GCAGGATTGCTCCATCCCAAAATTGGGCGATGGCTGCCGTATCCGGCCATAGCATTCCAATTATTGTTGTAATTATAGTTGTTAATACCTAAAGAATTGTATTGATTATAACGATAAAAATCATAACGGCTATCATACCAATAGTCATAATCGTCTAAACTAGTCCAACGATAATGATTGGCCACTTTCATACGTAAATAACGTTCATCAGCACTAGTCATATAGGTTTGATATTGTTCTTGTTGCGCAGCATCCTTTACCAAATCGTCTTCGGCAGCAGGTTTTCCGGGAGAATAATACACATCATCAGGGGTTTGGTCTGACTTGTATGCAGTAGCACAACTAGTAGACAAAAAACCAATTCCAATCAGTAAAATAAGTAGGCTATTTTTCATGGTATTAGGTTTGAACAGTTAGATAATGTGAAGTTACATACATTTGCGATGCAGATACTGTCTATTGTATTAAGGTAGCAAAATCTTTGCCGTAATAATACAAGGACTAATTTTAATTTGTTAAAGGAGTCACAATTAAGAACATGGGTAAGGAAATCGCAACAAGAGAACAAGATTATTCGCAATGGTATAACGACCTAATAATCAAGGGGAATCTAGCAGACTATAATTATTCGCAATGGTATAACGACCTAATAATCAAGGGGAATCTAGCAGACTATAGTGCAGTAAGGGGTTGTATGGTTATCAAGCCATATGGCTATGCACTTTGGGAAAACATGCGTGATGTGCTGGATAAAAAGTTTAAGGAAACTGGCCCCCAAAATGCCTATTTCCCATTATTTGTACCTAAAAGCTTGTTTGAAGCCGAAGAAAAGAATGCAGAAGGGTTTGCAAAAGAGTGTGCAGTGGTTACCCATTATCGTTTAAAGTCAGATCCAGACAAGCAAGGAAAGTTGATGGTTGATCCAGAAGCTAAATTAGAAGAAGAATTAGTGGTGCGTCCTACGAGTGAAGCCATTATTTGGAATACTTATAAAGGTTGGATTCAGTCTTACCGCGATTTACCAATACTTGTGAATCAATGGGCCAATGTGGTTCGTTGGGAAATGCGTACACGTTTGTTTTTAAGAACTGCTGAGTTTTTATGGCAAGAAGGTCATACCGCGCATGCAACTGCTGCCGAAGCATTAATTGAAACAAAACTAATGTTAGATGTGTATGCAGATTTTGCAGAAAACTGGATGGCAATGCCTGTTATAAAAGGTATAAAAACAGCCAACGAACGTTTTGCAGGTGCCGAAGAAACCTATTGTATTGAAGCAATGATGCAAGATGGTAAAGCATTACAAGCAGGTACTTCGCATTTTTTAGGACAAAATTTTGCCAAAGCATTCGATGTAAAATTCAGTGATAAAGAAAATAAACTAGACTATGTATGGGCTACTAGTTGGGGCGTTAGTACGCGTTTAATTGGGGCTTTAGTGATGGCCCATAGTGATGATGATGGATTAATTTTACCTCCTAAAATTGCGCCAATACAAGTAGTGATTGTTCCGATATTTAAAGGAGAAGAACAAAAATTAGCACTCGATGAAAAAGTGGGTTCAATTGTAAAAGGCTTAAAGGCATTGGGTATTTCTGTGAAATACGATGATTCCGATAACCAAAGACCTGGATGGAAATTTGCAGAATATGAATTGAAAGGTATACCAGTTCGATTAGCCATTGGTGCACGTGATTTAGAAAACAATGTAGTAGAAGTTGCGCGTAGAGATACCAAAGAAAAGCAAAGCATTAGTTTAGACGGTATAGAATTATACATCCAAAATTTATTAGCTGAAATTCAATTAAATATTTTTAATAGAGCTAAAGCTTTTCAAGAAGCGCATATTAGCAAAGCCGATACTTTGGATGAATTTATAAACTTGTTAGATACCAAAGCTGGATTTATTTCTGCGCATTGGGATGGCACAAGTGAAACAGAAGACAAAATAAAAGAACTAACTAAAGCCACCATTCGTTGTATTCCTTTAGATAATCCATTAGAAGGCGGGAAATGTATTTTTCTGGTAATCCTTCTACTCAAAGGGTATTATTTGCAAGGGCCTATTAGAGGGAGAATTCAAGCGTCAATTTTATTTATTACATGTTAGTGCTACAATCATTTTTAAACGGTCAGGTTTTGCTATTTGATAAACCCATGGAATGGACTTCGTTCGATGTGGTTAGAAAAATACGTTACATGACAAGGGTTAGTAAAGTAGGTCATGCTGGCACTTTAGATCCATTGGCTACTGGTTTATTAATTGTGTGTACCGGAAAATATACCAAAAAAATAAACGAGTATATGGGGATGGAAAAAGAGTATACCGGAACTTTTACACTTGGCGCTACTACACCTACTTATGATTTAGAATCAGATCCAGAAAATCCACAATCAATTGCACACTTAACAGATGCAATGATTGAAGCTGCAACAGCGCAGTTTACAGGAGATATTTTACAAATGCCGCCCCAACATTCTGCGATTAAAAAAAATGGAGAACGCTTATATATTTCTGCACGAAAAGGGTTGGTTGTTGAAGTAGATCTAAGACCCGTTACTATTCATTCTTTTACCATAGAAAAAATAGCATTGCCACTTGTTTATTTTAAAGTGGTTTGTGGCACTGGTACCTATATTAGAAGTCTTGCCCATGACTTTGGTGCTGCACTTGGTGTAGGTGCTTATATGAGTAGTTTACGCAGAACAAGAATTGGTGAATTTTTAGTTGACGATGCCAAAACCATTTCATCATTTGAATTAGAAATAAAAGAAATGCGGGAAGGTTTAGAAGGGCAAACCGATACCGAGTTGTAAAGCAAAATTAGACACTTCTAATCCGTTAGGTCGTACATCTGTCCAGTTAAAATTTTTAAAACTCATCCATCCACTGTTGGCATTTCTTAATGGGTCTTTTACTTTATAGGCTAAATCAAAGCGAATTAAAAAATAATCAAAATCAAGCCTCAATCCTGTTCCTACACCAATAGCAATATCATGGCCTAATTTTGCCAACGAAAAATTAGCATTAGGATCTGTTGTACTTTTTTTTACATTCCAAATATTTCCAATATCTGTATAAATAGCACTACCCACTTTAACCCCAGCCACCGTGGCCATGATAAATCGGTATTCAATATTGGTTTCAATAATCATATCACCATATCGATCTCTAAAATTGGTGGCAGTAATACTATCATAAGAATTAGAACTTCCAATACCTAATTGCCTTAGGCCCCAAGCGCGCATACTATAAGGTCCTCCAGCAGAAAATTGTTTAAAAAAGGGTAGGGTACTAAGCGTAGCATTTTTTGGATAACTTCCATAATTATATCCTAGCCCAGCAAATACTCGGTAAGCCAATTCAGAAATATCCCATTTCTTTTTTTGTCGGTATTCGGCTTCTACTTTAATATAGCGGTAACTATTATCCTTGATATCTTTTATTAAACCAAATAGGCCTCCAGTTTCTTCAATCCCCAAACGTAAGTAGTGTGTTTTTCTGCCAACGCTATTAATGTTTCTATTGTAAGATAAACTTTGACTAAAAATATTTCCAGTATTAAATGAGTTGCGTAAGAATGGATTTTTTTTAAATAAAGTCTCTAATCCTGGAAGCGTATCAAGTGAATACAATTCAATATTTACAGGTTTGTATATCCAAGAATTTTCTGCACGGTTAATTGTTTTTTTCCATTCATATCCCCAACTACTTACTAGCGATCTTAATTTGTAATAGTCTTTTCTATCTACATAAGCGGCATTAAAAGAAAGCAATGTTCGCTGGTTGTCGATTGTTTTTATCGCTTTCCATTTATTGAAAGGTTGTATTAATCCAGGAAAAGTAAATGTTTGACCTGCACTGATATTAAAAGTCTGCACTAAATTAGAACTTGTATTTTGATTGCTTCCTAAATTTAAATTTAATTCTACACCAGTTCTAAAATTAGAAATTGACTGTATTGCTTGTTTGGCAACATTTCTATTTTTGTAAGAAAAATTGGTGGATAATCCGAACAAATTTCCCGATCCTATATCGCCTGTATTCCTACTGCCTTCAAGGTCTAACGTGAAATTTTGTTTAAGTGCTGGTATTAGAAAAAAATACACATCTAGGGTATCTGTTTTTTTGCGCGGGATGATTTTTCCGTCTACTTGTTGCCATGCCCCAACTTGTTGTAAAGTATTGATAGTTTTTAAATAACCATCTTCATTATAAAATTGTCCTTTAGAAAAAAATGTATGCTCTTTTAACGGTGTATATTTAAACTTTTGTTCTTTTGATCGTAAAAATACACCCGGATATTTTTCTTCTTTTAATCCGGGTTTGTTTATCAAGCTATCTGTAATATCGGTTAAACTAGTTTCTGGATAGTAATAAATATTACCAATTCTATATTGTACTAATTTGCTAGAATCATAAGTGGGCCTTTTGTTGATACTAATATTCCAAGTAGGATTTAGTTGTCGTTTTTTGGCAGATTCAGCAATCAATTCAACTTGTTTAAATGGGTTAAGTGTTAATTTAGTTAAGTGCGTATCTGTTGTGTCAACTTCGGTAAACACATCTTCTCTTGTTAATTTATAATAACCATTATTTCTATATATGCCAATTAGTCTATCTAATTCTGCTCCAATTAATTGTTTGCTATAAGGGCTACCTTTTTCAATTAAACTATTTTTTTGCTTTAACAATGCAATGGCTTGTAAACTAGAATCGCTTAACTGATAATTAATGGAATCGATGGTAATTTTCTTTCCCAAGTTAATAGTCATGAAGGTATTTACCCGCAATTGGTCTGCTAGGGTGTCGATATGAATGGAGTCTAATAAACTTGCATAATAATACCCTTGTGAATTTAAAAATGCATTCATAAAATTTTTCGACCGGCTAACATTAATAGAATCGAAAATACTTGGATTATTCATTCTATACCAGAACACTACATGTTGCTCTTTTCTGGCTTTCAAACTATCATCCCAATAATTGCTCAGGTCAATACTAAGTTGTTTTTTTTCAATTTTTGATTCAATTCCAGATAGAATTACTTTATTACTGTATACAAAAGGAGTAGCAACTGGATAATTTTTTACCGTAGTTCTGCGTTCTTCTGAACAAGAAACGGCTGTAATTACACAGAATGTAAGTAATAGCCATAAATTCCAATTAACTTTATCCAGTTTCAAACGCATACAGTATGTTAAGCAAGAATGAACTCAAATATATTCAATCTTTGTGCCAGAAAAAACAAAGAGTACAGGAAGGGCTTTTTATTGCCGAAGGGCCAAAGCTTGCAACAGAGCTTTTAAACAGTAATTATGAGGTAAAAAAAATATATGCAACGGCCAATTGGATTGCCCAAAACCCTACTAGCATTGATACTACCCTTGTTTCTGAGACTGAATTACAAAAAATATCGAGTTTACAAACAGCCAATGAAGTACTGTTAATTTGCCGTCAAAAAGAAAATAAAATATCTCCCGTTTTGTTGGGAAAATTAAGCTTGTTAATTGACGGTATACAGGATCCTGGAAATTTAGGCACCATCATTCGCATTGCAGATTGGTTTGGCATTACCCAAATTATTGCAAGCGAGGATACTGTTGAGCTAACCAATCCCAAAGTGATTCAATCAACCATGGGTAGTTTTATTAGGGTACAATGTTGGTATACCCATTTGCCAACTTTGCTAAAAACAACTAAACTGCCTGTTTATGGCGCATTGCTAGATGGGCGTTCTGTAATGGGGGTAAAGCCATTAAACGAAGGGTTATTGGTTATAGGAAACGAATCAAAAGGCATTAGACCCGAGGTGTTACCCTATATTAAACACGCTATAACAATCCCAAAATTAGGGGGCGCAGAATCATTGAATGCAGCAGTAGCAACTGGCATTTTACTCTCTCATTTGTGTGCAATGCCTAAATAATTGATTTATCGAAATTGAATGGCTTTAGTTGGCTGAATCCTTTTAATAAGCCATGTTGGTATTATTAAAGCTAAATAGCAAACTAGCAATGTGCCAGCGCATACTGCAAAAATTTGCCACCATATGAGGTATATAGGCGCCGAGGAAACATAATAAGCCGATTCGTCTAATTTTATAATACCAGTGTATTGCTGAATTAAGCAACAACCAACACCTAAAACAAAGCCAATACCAATACCAGAGAAGCTAATTACGGAGGCATGGTATAAAAATATTTTTTGAATCAACCAGTCAGTAGCCCCCAATGCTTTTAAAATACCTACCATTCTGGTTCTTTCTAATATGAGAATTAATAAGCAAGTAATTAAATTAATGATGGCTACAATTGACATGACAGTGAAAATAACATTCCTGTTTACATCTTGAATATTTAACCAGTCAAAAATATTGGGGTACACTTCTCTAATAGTTTTACTCATCCATTCTGCAGGAAGTTGTTCGGTTAATTTTGCAGAAATACTATCCATTTGGTGGTAGTCCGATACAAAAATTTCATAGCCACCTGTTTCGTCAGGTGCCCAATTGTTCGTGCGTCGAATTAATTGTTGGTCACCTAAAATAAAAAGTTTGTCGTATTCTTCAATACCGGTTTTATAGATGCCGCAAACCGCCATTTTTCTATAGTTTTTACTACCATCTACACTAGAAATAAAGTAAATATGGATCGTATCATTGAGTGTAATTTTTAATTGACTAGCTAGTTGTGCAGAAACTAATAATTCTTTACTGTAGCTGCTATCATTGAATTTCAGCCATCTGCCTTCTTTTATAAAAGGCTTTAGTTGCATACTATCGTATCCTTTTTCAATACCTTTTAATAACACGCCTTCAATCGCTTTATTTTTTTCTATAATAGCAGATTTGGTGGCAAAAGTTTGTATTTGGTATACCCCTGTTTGCTTGCGAATAATTGATTCAATTTTGTTACTTTTTTGTATGGGTGTTTCTTCGGCAACCAATGATTTATTGGGTTCAAATTTTTGCACACGAATATGCCCCCAAAAACTAAATACTTTGTTGGCAACTGTTTGTTGAAAACCATTTACAAATGCCAGTGTAATTATCATAGACATCACACTAACTGCTGTAGCAGCAATGGACAGTCTAATAATAAATCTTGCAAATGACTTTTTACGCGTAAATGCAATTTTCTTGGCTATGTTAAAGGCTAGGTTCAAATTAATGCTATTAATCTTTCCAAAACTACATTGCAGCATTGAATACAGCAAAACCAATTATCAACCGAGGCTAGGTGCATTTTTGTTGTAAAAATAAAGGGCAGTTAGATTTCATAAATCATTGCTGATATTTTCTTGTACTACTTTCAAACTAAGCTGCAATGGCTAAATTGGGGTAGTATAATTTTATTGCATTATTTTTATGGGTATGAAAAAAATGGCTTTATTGTTATTATTACTAGTGGCAATTGATTTGTTTGGGCAGCGACTACCCGATCATGTATATGCTCCCACTATTCAAGGGGTTAAACTATTTCAACAAAACAACCAATTGAGTCAGCCCATTTTGCAATTAAATTCATCAGAGCAATTAGAATTGCATTTCGACGACTTAGTAAACTATCCTAAAAATTATTTTTATACCTACGAACTTTGTAATGCAGACTGGACTCCTGCAAATATGAATGTGTTTGATTATATAAAGGGCTTTAACCAAAATAGAATTAGCACTTATCGGGTAGCATCAATAGCTGCAATTCATTATATACACTACCAAGTAATGTTGCCAGAAAGAAATTGTGCGCCCATTAAATCTGGCAATTATTTATTGAAGGTTTTTGAAAACGGAGATACTGCTAAGTTGGCTTTTACCAAAAGAATCATGGTAGTAGATAAACAAGTAAGCATCGGTGCACAAATTCAAACACCGTTCGATAATCAGGTATATAGAACGCACCAAAAATTACAATTTTCATTAGGTGTAAAGGCCTTGAATTTGTTCAATCCGCAACAATTAAAAGTAGTAGTATTTCAAAACAACCGTTGGGATGATGCAGTGAAAGACAAACAGCCTGTTTTTGTTAGAGGAGACGTTTTGGAATATAATGGCGAACAAGATTTTATTTTTGCAGCAGGCAAAGAATATCGCTGGGCCGATTTACAAAGTTTTCGATTTGAGTCTGATAGAATTTCGCGAGTAGATCGTAGTAAAGAACCCAATGAAGTATTTATAAAACCAGACCAACCAAGAAATGCGGTAGCGTATATTAATTTTCAAGACAGAAATGGGTATACAGAAATCAATTCATCGGAATCGGTTAATCCTTGGTGGCAGAGTGATTATGCTTGGGTGAACTTTATTTATTTACCCAATAATCGGCAGCCAATTTTTGGAAAAACTTTGCATTTAATAGGAGAAATTACAGGCAATCAAATAGGGGATAGTTCCTTAATGTATTATAATGCAACGCAAGGAGTCTATACAAAGAAATTATTTTTAAAACAAGGCTATTACAGTTATACTTACGCTACAAAGGATAATAAAAATCCTTTAGAATCTGCAGATATTTCTTTCACTGATGGTAGCTATTGGGAAACAGAAAATGAATATACCATTCTTGTTTATTATCGTTCTTTTAGTGGTAGACACGATGAATTAGTAGGTGCTACCACTATTAATTCTAGGCTTCATCGTTAAACAGTAAGGTTTAGTCAAGTGCATTAATAAATAATAAATCAACAAAAATACATTTGCCCAATTTTTTATTTTAAAAATAATCAACAATAATTAAGCTTCAAACCTTACTTTTGCTGCGGCAGGTCTTACACGACCAGCTCCTGCTGAAACTCCCCAGGGTAGGAATACAGCAAGGATAGGCGGTTGAGCGGTGCTATGTGAGTAGCCTGCCATTTTTTCTTTCTTTCGCGGATACAGTTTGATAAGTATTCGCGAAAAAAATCTATTATTGAATTCGATTACAACCAACAAATTTTAACGAATGAAATTTTTTATTGACACGGGAAATTTAGCCCAAATTAAAGAAGCTAGTGAATTAGGAATTTTAGATGGTGTAACAACCAATCCCTCATTAATGGCCAAAGAAGGTGTTAAAGGCGAAGCAGCTATTGCATTGCATTACAAGGCTATTTGCGAATTAGTAGATGGCGATATTAGTGCCGAAGTATTGTCAACAGATTTTGCTACAATGGTAGAAGAAGGCAAGAAACTAGCAGCCATTCACCCCAATATTGTGGTGAAAGTACCTATGATTAAAGACGGTATTAAAGCCATAAAATGGTTTACCGATAATGGTATTCGCACCAATTGTACTTTAGTATTTTCTGCAGGTCAGGCAATATTAGCAGCAAAAGCTGGTGCGGCTTATGTATCTCCATTTATTGGTCGAATAGACGATAGCGGTTGGGATGGCATAGAACTCATTGCGCAAATGCGTCATATTTATGATATTCAAGGATATAAAACAGAAATTTTAGCAGCATCCATTCGTAATGCACTTCATATTATTAAAGCTGCCGAAGCAGGTGCAGATGTTTGTACGTGTCCATTAGATTCCATTCTAGGATTATTAAAACATCCATTAACTGATATTGGATTGGCTAAATTTTTAGAAGACGCCAAAAAAATGTGATAAAATTCTTAGTATAAAAAAAAGGTTGAAGTATTTATTGCTTCAACCTTTTTTTATGCGATGAACCTACAAATCAATCACCACTTTTTGTTGATTGCTTTTGAATGCGGCTTCAATTATTTGTAAAATATTAATACCATCTTGAGTGGTTACTGGCATGCTAGTATGGTTGTTAATTGCATTGGCTACACCACTATAATAATCGGCATAATTACCTTGCATAGTAGGTACTTTTTCTCTAATAATTTGACTGTTCATTTCGGTATGCAATAGGCCTTGTTCTTCTATTGGTTCGGTACCCCATTCTTTGTTACCAGGTTTTTTATTGGCAACTAATTCAATCTCTTGAATATCTGCCCTGCTTTTTAAAAAACTGCCTTTATTGCCATGAATAATATACGATGGAACAGCTTCTCTAACTTGGTATCCAGACTTCAATCGAACCCGAATGGTTTTATAATAAAGTAGTATTTCAAAATAATCATCCACCAAAGAACCTGGTCGGGTAATTCTAATATCTGCAAAAACCGAATCAGGCATGCCAAACAAACAAAGGGCTTGGTCAATTAAATGTGGTCCTAAATCGTAGAGTGTACCTGCACCAGGGCCCGGTGTTTCTTTGTGTAATTTTGGGCTCAATTCTTCTTTGAATCGATCAAAATGAATTTCTGCTTCTACTATATTTCCTAGCCAATTTTCTTTAATCAAACGCTTAACGGTTTTAAAATCGCTATCCCAACGGCGATTTTGAAATACCGATAGTTGCAAATTTTTGTCGATAGCTATTTGATGCAATTCAATAGCTTCTGCAGTTGTGCTAGTAAAGCATTTTTCTACCACTGCGTGCTTGCCTGCTAGCAATACTTTTTTAGTGTATTCGTAGTGCGTATAGGTGGGTGTATTTACAATGACTAAGTCAATTGTTGCATCATTTAATACGTCTTCTAATGAACGATAAATTGTTGCGTTAGGATAAAATTCAAGTGAATTATTGGTGGTTCTTTCCCAAAAACCTACTAATTCAAAAGCCGGATCAAGTGCAATAAATGGGGAATGAAAAACCCTTCCAGACATTCCAAAAGATAATATAGCGGTGCGAATAGGGTGCATGGATTTTTAATATTTTTAAAAGGTAATTTATTATTCTACTACCAAATTTTGAATGGAAGGCGGTAAGCTAATTACTGATTGATAAAAAAGGCTTTTGAATATTAATAAGTATTGGTCATGTCTTCATCAACACAAATAATAAAATCTGCTTTGCCTTTATTTTCTGCTAATAATTTTGAAATATTTTTTTGAGAAACCGTAGTAATGGTTACTTGTTTTAATTCGGGTCTTTGTTGCGCAATATACCAACCAATTCCTTCATGGTTATCGGAATGATAAGAGCCATTGTAATGAATAAACAAACTACCCGCTGTATAATATTGTAAAATAAAATGTGCCATAGTAGCATCCTTTATTGCTTGTGCTTTTGGTAGGTTATCGCCACCATGACCACCCATCATTGCTACCATATTTTTGTACCCTGGCAATGAAGCATCGTATGCAATAGGTAATGGCGCTAACCATGCTTTTTCTTTACTACTAATGGTATCTAAAATGGCAAATCCACCTTTTGAAACCATAGAGGCATAACGCCTAGGAACATTTGATGCAGCGAATGCAATTTTATTTTCTTTTGCAAAATTTACCAGTGGGGCATAATCGGTAGGGTAGTTCTTCCATAAACGAGCTAATGAATCCAATGCTTTTGCTTTGATTTCGCCGCGTAAATATTGGTCTAAAACAGCTTGATTGTCTTGTTCAAACATTTCTGCACCTAATACTAAATTTCTTTTTTCTTTACAGTCTTTGGTTACTTCTAATTGTAACCAATGCGCAATAGCATTGTTGTGGAATTCGCCAAAAAGTACAATGTCTTTCTCTGTTAACACTTGTAGCATTTTGCCATAAGATATTTTTTTACCCTTTGCATTATAAAGTTGGTAGGCTAGTTTCTGTTGGCCATAACTAGTTTCTATTAAATACAAGCTTAAAACGAGTAACAATAATTTCTTCATGGCGCGTTGATTGAAAAGGAAAAGTAACTAAAATCTAGCAGATTCTTGTCTTACTAGTTGTTCATAAAAAAATCCTCCAATTGGAGGATTTTTTTATGATTTTTTTATAAATTAAACACTAGCTACTTGCTTGCGAATGATGTTCAGTGCAGCCCCTTCTTTAAACCACTCAATTTGTTGTTGGTTATAAGTATGGTTGGCTATGATGGTATCTTCGCTGCCATCTGCATGCGTAAACACCAATGTTAATGGGGTCCCGGGTGCAAAGCTGGTTAATCCAAGTATATCAATGGTATCGTCTTCCTGAATTTTTTCATAGTCTGTTTTGTCGTTAAAAGTTAACGCTAACATTCCTTGTTTTTTCAGGTTGGTTTCATGTATACGTGCAAATGATTTGGTTAATACCACACGAACGCCCAAATGACGTGGTTCCATTGCAGCGTGCTCACGGCTACTACCTTCGCCATAATTTTCGTCTCCAACTACAATAGTGCCAATCCCAGCTGCTTTATACGCACGTTGTGTAGCAGGAACCGGACCGTATTCGCCAGTTAATTGGTTCTTGATATTATCGGTTTTTTCATTAAAGAAATTCACCGCACCAATCAACATATTGTTACTGATATTATCTAAGTGTCCACGGAATTTTAACCAAGGTCCTGCCATTGAAATATGGTCGGTAGTACATTTTCCTTTTGCTTTAATCAGTAATCGTAAAGATTTTAAATCATTACCATCCCAAGCTGCAAAAGGATCCAATAACTGCAAGCGTTTGCTTACAGGATCTACTGCAACATTTACGCCTGATCCATCAGCAGCGGGTGCTTGGTATCCAGCGTCTTCCACAGCAAAACCACGTACTGGTAGTTCTTGACCACTAGGCTCGTTTAGTTTTACTTGCTCACCTTTATTGTTTGTAATGGTATCAGTTAGTGGATTGAAAGTTAAATCACCTGCAATGGCTAGCGCTGTAACTAATTCGGGAGAGGCTACAAATGCAAAAGTATTTGGGTTGCCATCGGCACGTTTTGCAAAGTTTCTATTAAAACTATGAACGATAGCATTCTTTTCTTTTTTATCGGCATCTACACGATCCCACATGCCTATACAAGGTCCGCAAGCATTGGCAAATACCGTTGCGCCAATATTTTCAAAAACCTCTAGGAATCCATCTCTTGCAATAGTGTAACGTACTTGCTCAGAACCTGGCGTGATTTTAAATTCAGCAGCAAGTGTTAAGCCTTTTTCAGTTACCTGTTTAGCTAAACTAACCGCTCTACTAATATCTTCATAAGACGAGTTGGTACAACTTCCAATTAAACCCACTTCAATTTTTGTAGGCCAACCATTGGCAGCAGCAACTTCTTTCATTTTAGAAATTGGTGTAGCCAAGTCTGGTGTGAAAGGTCCGTTTAAATGTGGTTCTAATGTGCTTAGGTCTAATTCAATTACTTCATCAAAATATTTAGAAGGATTGGCATACACATCGGCATCGGCAGTTAAATAATCTTTTACTGCATCTGCAGCAGCAGCAATATCTGCACGACCGGTAGCAGTTAAGTAACGGCTCATACTTTCGTCGTATCCAAAAGTAGAAGTGGTTGCACCAATTTCAGCACCCATATTACAAATGGTGCCTTTACCTGTACAACTCATGCTAATGGCGCCTTCACCAAAATATTCAACAATAGCTCCGGTTCCACCTTTTACAGTAAGAATACCTGCCACTTTTAAAATCACGTCTTTAGGAGCAGTCCAGCCACTTAATTTGCCGGTTAATTTAATACCAATTAATTTAGGCCATTTAAGCTCCCAAGGAAGTCCTGCCATTACATCACAAGCATCTGCTCCGCCAACACCAATAGCAATCATACCAAGGCCTCCAGCATTTACTGTATGAGAATCGGTACCTATCATCATGCCACCAGGGAATGCATAATTTTCTAACACTACTTGGTGAATAATTCCAGCACCCGGCTTCCAAAAACCAATACCGTATTTATTAGAAACAGAAGCCAAAAAATCATATACTTCTTTACTCTCTGCGTTTGCTACTTGTAAATCTTGTTTTGCTTCAACTTTGGCTGTAATTAAGTGGTCGCAATGCACCGTTGAAGGCACCGCTACTTTTTTTCGACCTGCTTGCATAAACTGTAACAAAGCCATTTGAGCAGTGGCATCTTGCATTGCTACACGGTCTGGAGCAAAATCTACATAATGATTGCCGCGTTCAAAACTACTCAAGGGTTGGTCAGCGTGCAAATGGGCAAAAAGAATTTTTTCGGATAAAGTAAGAGGTCTGCCCAATGCGGTACGTGCTGCGTCTACTTTAGCAGGCATATTTGCGTACAATTGCTTGATCATTTCAATATCAAAAGCCATAGATTGAAAAATTTATGATATGAGATTAAGGTACGATTAATTGATTTTGCAAATTTACGCCAAAACAGGCTTGAGATAAAACTTGTTTTAAACTTTTATTCAATTCAAATGTCTATTTTTATGAAACAAAGGGGATACCCCGTTATAATTGATAGAATCATGCAAAAAATTCGTGAAAATATTGAGATGCACGCTTTTGGAGTTTGTTCGGCTATTGGCGAAAAATTTGGTATTGCCAGTTCTAAAATAAGAATGTGGTTTATTTACATTTCATTTCTAACACTAGGATCTCCTGTTTTAATATACATGATTCTTGCATTTTGGATCAATATCAAGAATTATATTATGGCTGGAAGGCGTAATCCATTAAAAAATTGGTAAGAAATAGGGGTTAAACAACCGCTTTTCTGAGTTTAACCAATTGCGCTAATAAGGGCTCTAATAAATCTAATCGTAACATATTTGCACCATCACTTTTAGCGACTGCTGGATTTGGATGGGTTTCAATAAACAATCCGTTTGCGCCTGTTGCAATGGCTGCTTTGGCAATGGTTCCAATCAATTGAGGGTTACCGCCTGTAATGCCAGAACTTTGATTGGGTTGTTGTAAAGCATGGGTACAATCCATAATTACAGGGGTTTGGTGCTCCTGCATCCAAGGGATATTTCTGTAATCTACTACAAGGTCTGTATAGCCAAAACTATTGCCACGCTCTGTGAGCATAATTTGTTCGTTACCTGCTTTTTTAATTTTATCAACTGCAAATTTCATGGAAGGGCCGCTTAAAAATTGCCCTTTTTTTACGTTCACAATTTTACCTGTTTCAGCAGCAGCAATCAGTAAATCAGTTTGCCTACACAAGAAAGCTGGAATTTGTAAAATATCAATGAAAGGTGCAGCCATAGCCGCTTCTTCGTGTGCATGTATATCTGAAGTTGTAGGTAATTGGTATAAATCGCCCACTCTTTTTATCAATGCTAAACCGGTATCGTCTCCAATACCTGTGAATGAATTGGCACTGGTTCTATTTGCTTTTCTGTAGGAAGCTTTAAAAACATAAGGGATAGCTAGATTCTTGCAAATACTAGACACTTTGTCTGCTATTTCTAATACAATTTCTTCGGATTCAACCACACAAGGCCCCGCAATTAAAAAAAAGTTGTTGGGGTCGTAAGACTGGTTTTTGAAAAGTTTGGTTAGAAAATCTGGTAACATCCATTTAAAGTATTGGTGAATTCATTAAAATTAAGGTCTTGCAAAATTAAGTGAATTCTAGGACTAACCATTTGTAATCCTCAAAAGATAACCACTGTTAGTTTCAATAGAATATCTATTTTTGAACACTTCAAAATTCATTTACATGGCAAAAGATAAAATCTTAGTAATTGGGGCTTCCGGACAAATTGGGGTTGAACTAACCTTAGCACTGCGTAAAATTTATGGCGCAGCCAATGTGGTAGCCTCTGATTTGCGCGAAGAGAATGATCTTTTAAAAGGAACCGGACCATATGTTAGTATGGATGTAATGAATAAAGAAATGTTGCATGTGCAGGTGATTCGCCAAAACATCACACAGATTTATTTGTTAGCGGCAATTTTATCTGCAACAGGCGAAAAAAATCCAGGACTTGCTTGGCATTTAAATATGCAAGGACTTTTAAATGTATTGGATCTTGCACGCGAAGAAAAATTACACAAAGTATAT
>JAPLEL010000272.1 GCA_026391415.1 Bacteroidota bacterium | reverse complement strand
GGAAATATGAATATTAAAATAGCAACTTATGCAATGATTATTTTGGCTGGCTTTCTTAGCAGAGAAGTGACGGCATCAAATACCCCAGATTCTGCTCTTACTATCGATGAAGCTGGGAATACGAAATTTGCTGGAAACGTAACAGTTTCAGGTGAAGCAAATTTTGAAAACAAAATTACAATTTTGAACTCAGCTACCCGAAGCCTTTTTTAAACGCAATATAGCGTCTGAGGCTTCTTTTAGGGTATTATCTAAGGTTAACGCTTTTTGGTAGTTGTCAATGGCAGCAGCTTTGTCGGGTAATAATTCGTAGCATTTGGCCATCCAATAGTAGCCATCTGGGTAATTATTTTTTAGTGTTACAACTGTTTGAAATACTACTAATGCTTCCTTTGTTTTAAGTTGGTCATAATAAACGAAACCCTTTTCCATATAGGCTTCCATATAAGAATAGTTATTTGCAATGCATTGATTGAAAAATTGAATTGCATTGGTAGTGTTGCCAATTCTTGCGTTGTAAATTCCAGATATAAATAGGGTATGGGCCAAATAGGTTCTGCCTAATTTCAAATCTGCCACTTGTTTACAAAGGTTGAGTGATGTAGGGTCTTTTTTTTCTGCATATAAGTTTGCTAAAGCCAATAAAGCGTCGGGTGATGGATAGACTTTAATAGCATTTAGATATGCATTGATGGCATTGGTGGTGTCTTTATTATGGGTTAAAACCAATGCTTTTTTAAACCAAAGTCCAAAATTGGCTTTGTCTTTATTAAGTAATGAGTCTAATTGTATCAAGGATTCTTGATAAGCACCAGCACTATCGAGAATGTCGGCTAACTTAAAACGCAGTCCCATACTGTCTGGAAATTGCTTTACAGTATTGGCTAATGCAACAATTGCTTGAGGTAATTGATTGCCTTTAATTAATGGATCTGTTTTTTGCTGTTTTGGTTGACAAGCAAATAATAGCATCCATGCGATGTAGCTGATTCGATATTTCATACAATAAAAGTACGTCGACAAAAATTTCTATGACAGTTTTTTGACAATAGGCAGGCGCAAACTGCTTATTTTTGTATGTTATTAACAATTTATGAAAAAATATTTTCTTTTATTTAGTTTTTTCTGCAATGTTTTCAATGTAATTAGTGCACAAGAAAAATTAGCAATTCCTGATTCTGTTTTGTTTTCTGGGGAGAAACATTTTAAAAATATCCGTCAGTTAACTTTTGGCGGAGACAACGCAGAAGCTTATTGGAGTTACGACGGAAAGTCTATTATATTTCAACGAACCAATACAAAAGAAGGCTTGATTTGCGACCAAATTTTTATTGGTAAAATTCCTACCAAACCTGAGGAGCCTTTTACCTATAAAATGGTAAGTTCAGGCAAAGGAAGAACTACCTGTTCTTATTTTTTATCCGATGGAAAGCATATTATTTATGCATCTACGCATTTGGGGGCAGATTCTTGTCCTCCTGTTCCAGATCGTTCAAAATATGGCAACAAGTACATTTGGCCTTTGTATGATTCCTATGATATATTCATGGCAGACTTAAATGGTAAAATTGTAAAACAATTGACTACGGCAAAAGGCTATGATGCAGAAGGAACGCTTTCTCCAGACGGGAAAAAAATGATTTATTGTAGTGATAAAGATGGCGACCTTGATTTATATGTGATGGATCTACAGTCAGGTAAAGAAAAAAGAATAACCAATACGCTAGGATACGACGGCGGTGCTTGGTTTAGTCCTGATGGTAAAAAAATTGTATGGCGCGCGAGTAGACCAACAACAGCCGCTGAAGTGAAGGAGTATAAAGAGTTGTTAGCAGCAGGCATGGTTGCGCCTACGCACATGGAAGTATATGTAGCAAATGCAGATGGTTCTGCTGCCAAACAAATTACTTTTTTAGAGCAAGCAAACTGGGCGCCTAATTTTACGCCAGACGGCAAACACATTATTTTCTGTAGTAATCACGAATACAAAAGAGGCTTTCCTTTTAATATGTACCTAACTGATATTAATGGAAATGGGTTAGAGAAAATAAGCCGTGACCGCGGTTTTGATGCTTTCCCAATGTTTAGCCCGAATGGCAAGAAAATCATTTTTGCAAGTAATAGAAATAATGGAGGCACTCGTGATACTAATTTATTCGTTGCCGATTGGGTAGAATAAATCATTTAAAAAGAATGATTTTGACTTTCGGTTTCAGATGCTTATTTTCAATGAATCATTCTATTAGTAAAAAATCATTTTATGTATCAAGGCCTATTGCATTTACACAGTTTATTGCGTTGGATAATTTTAGTATTATTATTCATAAATATTATTCGCCATTTTTCTGCATCTAATAATCCATTTAATAGTACCGATAAAAAATTAGGGTTATTCTTGATGATTGCAGCACACACAACCTTGTTATTGGGCTTATACCAATGGTTTACAGGCGATTTGGGCTTACATAAAATTCAAGAAATTGGAATGGCTGCTGCCATGAAAGATAGTGTACACCGTTTTTGGATAGTAGAACATACAACAGGAACAATTTTGGCTGTTTTATTAATTACTATTGGAAGAGGGGTTGCCAAAAAAACAATGCCTGATGCCACAAAACATAAGCGATCTGCCATCATTTATTTAATAGCGCTGATTATTATTTTAGCTGTTGTTCCATGGCCTTTTAGGGCAGGTATTGGACGTCCTTGGTTTCCAGGGATGTAATTCATTAACGCTTTCCTAGTTCAATCACTTCGCAGTCTTTGATGTCTTTATCGTCAATTGTGAATCTAATTAGTGTGCGTATTTGGTGCCAACCATGTTTTCCAGCGGCACCAGCATTCATGTGTAAGCACTGGTATTGTTGGTCGTACATCACTTTAAGAATATGTGAATGGCCACTTATAAATAATTGTGGACGATGCTCCTTAATTAATTGAATGGAATGAGGATTGTATTTTGGCGGGTATCCTCCAATATGTACCATTAAAACAGTTACTGATTCGCATTCAAAAGAAAGTACTTCAGAATATTCCGACCGAATATCAAAACCATCAATATTGCCATAAACACCTCGTAAAGGTTTAATTATTTTCAATTCATCTGCAATTGCTGCATTGCCAAAATCACCAGCATGCCATATTTCATGGCAATTGGCAAAGTGTTTGGCTACACTTGGATCTAGGTAACCATGGGTGTCTGAAATAAGACCAATACGAGTCATAATTCAAAATTAGTTAATTGCTAAATGTAAATATTCTTTTAAAGGTATTTTAAATTAACAGTTTACACTTGCTTCAATCACTTGAAATTTTAGGTATTTTTATAGAACTAATAATTTGTTGATGAAGTATGTTTTAATAATACTATTTGCTATTTGTTGTAACAGGCTATTGGCGCAAGAATTTTCAGGGAATCCTCGTTCTGTTAAATGGCAGCAAATAAATACCGATACAGTAAAAATTATTTTCCCAAAAGGAATGGAAGCAAATGCAATGCACCTTGCTACAGTTGTGCATGCCATACAACGCAATGACAGTGCTAGTTTAGGGACGCAATTTAAAAAAATAAACTTAGTTATTCAAAACGAACAAACATTCTCCAATGCCTATGTTGGGCTTGCACCATGGCGCACTGAATTTTATACAACACCTCCTCAAAATCCATTTGAATTAGGTGCTAATAATTGGATAGATAATTTAGCAATACACGAATTTAGACATGTACACCAGTATGCCAATTTCAATAAAGGGTTTTCGAAATTCGCTTCTTTTTTATTAGGAGAGCAAGGGAGGGCAGTTGCTAATTCGGCGGCCATTCCAGACTGGTTTTTTGAAGGAGATGCCGTGTATAACGAAACAAAATTTAGTTATCAGGGTAGGGGCTCCTTACCGCTTTTTTTTAGT
>JAPLEL010000190.1 GCA_026391415.1 Bacteroidota bacterium | reverse complement strand
TTTAGTATTATTCCAAATTTTCAATCCTTCTATAAAAATAAATTAGGTATCAGTTTTGATGGCGTAAAAACGGCACCTTATGCAGATATGGGTGGAACTGATAGGCCATTAAATGAAACTGAAAAAAGCTTTGTTCAAAATAGTGTCGATTCTATTTACTATACCTTCAAATCACGCGTTGCAGAAGGTCGTAAAAAAAGTATGGATTATGTAGATAGTATTGCCCAAGGCCGCGTTTGGACGGGCACTAGGGGAATGGGGATTGGACTAGTGGATAGAATTGGTACGATGCAAGATGCTATTGATTGTGCCGTTAAAATGGCCAAACTTTCTAGCTATAGAATTAAAGAATATCCTGAAAAGAAAAATATGATTGAGGAGCTACTAGAGAATTATAAAAAATCTATAAAAACTAATTTAATAAAAGAAGAAATAGGGGAGAAAGAATATAAAATATTGCAACAGGTAAAGCAATTGAAAAAAACAATTGGAGAGCCACAGAGTCGTTTGCCATTTATGGTGGACACACATTAATAAGCATTAGTTTTTTCACTGTTAGATTGAATTAGATGAAAGGAAGTTATAGCCAAACAAGGGCAATGTTTGCCATTACAAAAGCAAGCTTAAAAGCTATTTTTAGAAGCCCTTCTGCTGTAGTATTTAGTATTGCATTTCCGCTAGTATTTATTTTAGTATTTGGTTTTGTTGGAAGTGGAGGTAAAGTGTCGGTGAATATTGCCTTTGATAGTAAAACTGATACCACTAATCCTATCTATACAAGTATTAAGCAAATTGCAGGAATTACAGTGGTTAAAAAAACGGGGGTTGAACTCCAAGAAGATTTAGAAAAAGGCAGAATAACAGCCATCGTATTAATTAGAAAGACTGACTTAACAAATCCTTTATATACGATTGATTTAACTAGCTCAGAAGCAGTCAATCCACAAAATATTCAAGTTTTACAATCTATTTTGAATGCAGTTATTGCAGGAATTAATCAGCAAGAATTTTCTAATACACCTACAGTAGCAGCCATTAGTAAAACCGTACAAAAAATTCCAGGAAGGATATATAGAACCATTGATTTTATTTTACCCGGACAACTTGGATTTTCATTATTAAGTTCTGGTGTTTTTGGTGTGGCTTTTTTATTTTTCAACCTCCGTCAACAACTTGTTTTAAAACGTTTTTATGCAACCCCCATTCGACGAGGATATATTGTTTTGGGTGAAGCACTTAGTAGGGTGATCTTTCAAATGCTTACTGCCATTATTATAATTTTGGTTGGGCATTTTGCTTTTAATTTTACACTGGTACATGGTTTTGAAACTTTTTTTGATATTATGTTATTGAGTTTTTTATCCTTACTATTATTTATGGGATTTGGTTTTATTGTAAGCAGTGTTGCCAAAACAGAAAGTACTATTCCACCATTTGCCAATATTATTACTTTACCCCAGTTTTTATTAGCGGGAACTTTTTTTTCAATAGATGCTTTTCCTAGTTGGTTACAACCAATTTGTAAAATTTTACCGCTAACACATTTTAATAATGCCATGCGAAATATTGCATTTGAAGGAGCTAGTTTAACTAGTTGTTGGCAAGACATTGGTATCCTAGGAATTTGGACTGTAGTAGTGTATGGTATTGCTTTTAAAACATTTAAGTGGGAATAATTATGCGATTTTTAAAATTGGGTTTAATTAGTATTGTAGCCATTTTTTGTATGATGCTATTTTTTTCAATATTAATGCCTTCTATGGTATTGGTGTCTCGTGCAGTAGATATTAATGCACCAATTGATTCTATAAAATATCGTGTGTCTGATTTAAATCAATGGACTAATTGGATTAATGGCATGCAATCAAAAACAGTATCCATTAAATCTGCAAAAGAGGCTCAACTTGGTGCTTCAACTGTTACTATTAATATTATTACAGATACAACGGTTGTTACAGGATGGACTTCTAGTGCTAAATCATATCAACTAAGTACCATCCGATTTATTACCCGCCCTAATAGTACTATAACTACAGTACAATGGCAATTTGAACAACACCTTAATTGGTATCCTTGGGAGAAATTAGGATCTTTTATGAATGATAAAATTTTGGGCCCTATGATGGAGCAGAATTTATTAAACTTAAAACATTTGGCAGAAAATCAGCCGGTGTTTACTACAATTCCACAATAGGCTATTGTATCATTGACATGCGATTATTCTAAATTAATAAACTTCAAATTTCTTTGAATACCAGCGTACTTGCTGCGTTTGAGTGGTGACTCTTTAAATATAGTAGCAAATGCTTCTTCACTCATGGCTTCCCATTCTTTTGTACTTAGGTTAAGAATTTCTGGGATGGGGGTAAATGCTAATTCTTTGTGTGCTTTGCTAAACCGATTCCAAGGACAAATGTCTTGACAAATATCACAACCAAAAAGCCAGTTGTTAAATTTCCCTTTCATTTCTGTTGGAATCAATTCATCTTTTAATTCTATGGTAAAATAACTGATGCATTTACTTCCGTCAATTACTTTGTTGTTTTGAATAGCATCGGTAGGGCAGGCTTCAATGCATTTTTTGCAACTGCCACAATAGTCTTTTATAAAGGGGTCGTCGTAGCGGAGTTCAATATCTACAATAAGTGTGGCTATAAAATAAAACGAGCCAGTCTGTTTATTAATTAAGTTGCCATTTTTGCCTATCCATCCTGCGCCAGTTTTTACTGCCCATGCACGTTCTAGTACTGGTGCAGAGTCTACAAATCCACGACCATTAATTTCGCCAATTTGTTCGTTTAATTGTAATAGAAAGGTTTTTAGTTTTGCTCTTATAATTTCGTGGTAGTCTTTGCCAAAAGCATATTTAGAAATATTAGGAGTGCCTGCTTCTTGTGCTTTGTTTGGAAAATAATTTTGCAAAACAGTGATGACCGATTTTGCACCAGGCACTAATTTTCTAGGATCAATACGTAGATCGAAATGGTTTTCGAGGTATTGCATTTTTCCTTGTTTGTGCTGATTGAGCCAGGCTTCTAATCGTCGGGCATCTTCGTCTAATTGCATTGCTTGTGCTATGCCACAAAAAGAGAAACCTAATTCGCTTGCGGCTTTTTTAACTATAGCAGTATTTTTTTCAATTAAATTCAATGTTTAATTATTGGGGCTATTCGTCAATATCTTCGGCATGTAACATATGAAAGAAGCGATGTGCCAATGGAGCAATTAATACGCCAAAATTAGTAATGAATGCTATGCCACTAAAAATGGCATAAAAAGATGAGAAGAATTTTCCGGCAATGGTTTTAATTTCTGCAACTGGCCCCATACCACTCAAAATCATTGAGGCATTGTGTAGTGCGTCTATCCAACTCATTGGTCCTAGGTATTTGTATCCAACGATACCTATTAGCAAACAAAAAGCTAATATGCCAGATGCTAATAAGGTGTTTTTGTAAACCCTTTTAATAAAAACCTTTTGTGATGCAATTGGCTGCGATTTGTGTTCATAATTACTAAATATACCTACAGCAGTGCTTCTTTTATTACTCATAGTAGATTTTTAATGGAAGCAAGATAAACAAACTATTTGCAGTTATTAGGAATCTGTTGTTCAATCAATGCTTTCATAGCAAAAACCAATTCTCTATTATCTTCTTTTAGGTTATTGGTAAAAAGAATAAAAGCGTATCCCCTGCACAGATCAATCATTGGCCATGTGCCAATTAAACTTGGGCAACTGATTACGGTTGCTTTACCATTTACATCTGTTTCTTGAATCCATTCGCCTAGTCCATAATTAAAGCCTTCAGCAGCTTTTGGTGCATACTTAATAATGCTTGAATTGGTTCTTAATAGATGCATTTCATTGATGGATTTTTCCAATAAAATTTGTTTGCCATTTAAAAGTCCTTTGTTTAATATCATCGATAAAAAACTCATATAGTCATTGGCACTCGATAAAGCACCAGTTGCAGGATCAACAGCACCGTCTAAACTAGAAAAGCTGGTAGCACGCATTAACAATGGTCTAGTAATACGATCTTGCATTTGTTGTTCAAATCCTCTTTTGCCAACAATTTCAATAACTCTTGCTGCAATATCCATTCCTATACTACCATATTTAAATTCAAGCCCTGGATTAGAAATTACTGTCATATCTGACAAACAATCTCTAATGGTAATATAGCCTTTAGAATATTTTGAAAATAGGGGGATGTATTTACTTACTTTATCGTCTAATGATAGTTTGCCTTGGTCTACTAAGTTTAGCACTAATGCGGTAGTCAACCATTTGCTGCAACTAGCAATAGGGGCTTGGGTTTTTGCTGTAAACTCGCCCAATGTTTTTTGATAAATAATTTTACCGTCTTTATAAATCATGGCAATGGCATTATTGCCAAGCTCTTTTTTTGCAGAACTGATCTTTTGATCAAGTTCGCCAAAATTATATTGCGCAATAGCCGGCTGAAAGAATAGCATTAAAACCAATACTGTACTGACTTTTATGCATTTTATTTTATTTTTTTCAAACATATTTTATAATTTTAAATCCTTCAATAGCTTACGAAAAATTAGAATGATATTTACATCTAATTTACTACTTCCAAACGAAACTAAATTGGAAGATTCATACAGGTTTGTTAAATCAGTTCTTTATTAAAATACTATGATTTATTATGAACGTAAGCAATTACCCCATTTTAGCGAAAGAAGCCAATAAAACTTCAACAGTATTAGTAGATATGTTTGATGGGGGTAGTGGTGTTTAGGAAGGAAGAGTTGGTTAAGTAAGGCTTTTATACAAATGATTAATAATGTAAAATGGCTGTTTCAAACGAATGAAACAGCCATTTTTAATGGTATTGTAATTCAATTAAAGTTCTGAATAATTGGTGGCGTGCATTAAAATAATATCTGATTTTGAAACAGTATTTAAATATTCAGGCATGGCAGATAATTTCTTCCATTCTGGATCTACTTTAAATGCACCCCAATGTGCATCGCGATCTTCTTTGCTATTAAAACTAGTCATGTACATTAAATTAGGCATTCTGCTTCCGGCTATTACGGTGCCATAGAAAACGGCATTAAAATTTAATCGAATGAACAAGGCAACTTCGCCGCCAACG
>JAPLEL010000150.1 GCA_026391415.1 Bacteroidota bacterium | reverse complement strand
TGAACTCTAATTTGATAGGATTCGTGAATACAACACTACCTGACTATAGTGATAAATTAACGATTATAGATCTGTCAAGCCACCGCAAAAATTATCAAGGAGTTATGGATGTGATAAGACAAGTAATGAATACAGACAACCCATTTTTATTATTCTTGACATCAACTGATGGAAACGCAAAAGCAAACGCAGAAGCAAAAGCAAAAGCAAACGCAGAAGCAGGAGAAGGAACAGAAGAAGAAGAAGAAGCAAAAAAAACAATAAATGCTGTTAATGAATATGGGGTTATTATTAATGAAAAGAAAAGAATAGGACTAGTCTTTAACCCAGAAAACAATAAAGTAAAAATTGTTCCAAACTATAATCCATATGATATTATAAATGATTCTAAACTAGTTAAAATTGTATATGATAATAATAATACAGTTGAATTAAACACTACCAATGGTTTAGAAAAGTGGAAAGAGTTTAAGGACAAACTAAATTCTATAGATGCTACTGATGAAAAAACATTTATTAGATTACATTTTACAACAACTGACCCAATAAAAGCACCACAAGAAGAAGAAATATTAAAATCAACTATAAAAGGCGGTAAATCATATAAAACAAAACGTAGTAAAAAGACAAAACGTAGTAAAAAGACAAAACGTAGTAAAAAGACTCATTAAAAGAAGATATTGATTCGAATAAAATTCAATTTATTTCAAAAGATATTTATCAAGTAAATCCGGCTATTGAATTTCCTTACTTGTTTGATATCATTGTGCTAAAGGATGTGATTGAGCATATTCATGATCAAAAAAAGTTAATGGGTTGGATGCAGCAATTTTTAAAACCAAGTGGTGCGATATATTTTGGTTTCCCGCCTTGGCAAATGCCATTTGGTGGACACCAGCAATTATGCACCAATTCCTTGTTGAGCAAGTTGCCTTATTATCATTTGTTACCCACTTTTTTATACAAGTTTATTTTATCAACTGCAAAACAACCAGTGGCGGATTTATTAGAAATAAAAGAAACGGGTATTTCTATTGAAAAGTTTGAAAAATTCGCGCAGCAAACAAATTATAAAATTTTACATAACATACATTATTTAATTAATCCGATTTACGAATATAAATTTAATTTAAAACCAAAAATTCAGTTTGGCTTCATTAAAGCAATGCCATGGGTTAGAAATTTTTTTACTACCTGTGTTTATTATTTAATAACGCCCAATACACAATAATATATTATGATACATTTAGTTTTTGAAACAGCCAATGTGGCCATTTTGCAATCAGCTATTGAAATGGATGAATCTCTTGCAGGTAAAGTAATTGAAATTAAAGACGATTATGCGGTAGGCCCTATTGCTGATATTTATGAAACAGAAGGCTATCAAACAAGACGTGATTGGTGGATGGAGTTACTAAAATATTCTCCCTACGAGGAACAAATTGATATTGTTGATGATAAATTAGTGCTGCATCAACTTATCCAGGATTTACAGGAAGATGAAAACGAACAAGTATGGATTTGGATGGGACAAAACGTACATGATGTATGTGGCTATTATTGGTTAATGAGTCAATTAAAAGAGCTGCAAGGAAAGGTGCAGGTTTTGTATTTGAATAACCTACCTTTTTTAAATGAAAAAGGGCAATTGTTTTATCCAACTCAT
>JAPLEL010000058.1 GCA_026391415.1 Bacteroidota bacterium | reverse complement strand
GTTAGATGAAATTATTGAAAGAAAAAAACTGATTGAAAGTAAAGGGCTTACTTGGAGTGTTGTTGAAAGTATTACTGTTCATGAATCAATCAAAACAAGAACTGGTAATTATAAAGACTATATAGAAAAATATAAAACCTCTATTAGAAATGTAGCTGCAGCAGGCATTCCAATCATTACTTATAATTTCATGCCCGTTAATGACTGGACTAGAACTTCTCTTGACCATGTTATGGAAGACGGTTCACTTGCCCTATATTTTAATTGGATAGACTTAGCCGTTTTTGATATTTATATTTTGAAAAGGCCTAATGCTGGCGGATCTTATAGTAATGAAATTCAACTGGCAGCAGAACTTCGTTTTAAAAATTATTCTGCTAAACAATTAGACAATTTAGCGGGTGTAATTATGTATGGCATTCCTGGAGAAAAGAAAGCCACTACTGCAGACATGTTGGAGAAACTTAATACTTACCAAGATATTGATAGAGCTGCGCTGCAAGATAATTTGTGTTATTTTTTATCGGAGATAAGCCCTGTTGCCGAGGAGTGTGGTATTAAGTTGGCTATTCATCCCGACGATCCGCCGTTTCCTATTTTAGGGCTACCTAGAATTGTAAGTAACATCGATGATTTTACACATATTTTAACCAAAGTAAATAACCCTGCTAATGGCGTTTGCTTTTGTACTGGTTCTTTGAGTGCCTCTCCTACCAATGATTTGCCAACCATGGTAAAATCCATTGGTAATAGAATTCATTTTATTCATTTACGCAATGTTACCAAAGACAGTCAGGGCAATTTCTATGAGGCTAACCATTTAGAAGGTGATGCAGATATGTACGCTGTTGTGAAAGAATTATTACAAATTCAACAAGACGAAAAAATATCAATTCCTTTTAGACCAGACCACGGTCATCAAATGCTTGACGACCTTAAAAAAACAACCAATCCGGGCTATTCTGCAATTGGTCGACTACGTGGCCTTGCAGAATTGCGCGGATTGGAATTGGGTATTTTAAATGCTTCTGAGTACGCCTAATTCAACGCCTCTTATTTCAGCCAACCCCCTTAACCTACCTATAGCAGAATAACCTGGGTTTGTTTTTTTATGTAAATCATCTAGCATTTGGTGTCCATGATCGGGCCTAACTGCTATTGAAATTTTGCGTGCTTGCATGACTGCTACAATTTCTTTTATCACGGCATACATATCAACGTCTCCTTCTAAATGATTGTCTTCGTAAAAATCGCCAAATTCATTGCGCTTGGTACTTCTTAAATGCAAGAAATTAATGCGCTCTCCAAAACGCTTGACCATTGCAGGCAAATCATTATCGGCACGAACACCAAAAGAACCTGTACAAAAACAAAGTCCATTATTTAAAGACGGAACAGCTGCAATTAAGGCATCAATATCTGCTGCAGTACTAACTACCCTTGGCAAGCCTAAAATAGCATAAGGAGGATCGTCTGGATGAATAACCATATTCACGCCAACGGCTTCTGCAACGGGTATTATTTGTTGTAAGAAATATATT
>JAPLEL010000258.1 GCA_026391415.1 Bacteroidota bacterium | reverse complement strand
CCTTGCTTGCAATCCACCATCTATCCAACTTTTACACTGACCCAAAACAGTACTTCGCCAATCTGAAGCATGGTCTTTTAATATCCATTCTCTTAAAAAATCTTCGTGCCTATTTAATGGCAAGTACCAGTGCTTGGTGGCTTTTTTAATGGGCTTATTGCCGCTTAGTGTACTTACTGGATTAATTAGTTCGTCGGGGCTTAAGCTTTTACCACAGCGCTCGCACTGGTCTCCATAAGCGCTTTCGTAAGCGCAGTTGGGGCAGTTTCCTTTAATATAACGGTCAGCTAAAAAACTATTGGCTGATTCGTCGAAATATTGTTCGCTTTCTTTAATTTCTAAATCGGCATTATTATTTAAAACAGTAAAAAATTCTTGGGCAGTTTCGTGGTGTAAAGGGTCACTAGTTCGGTGATAAATATCAAATGCTATTCCTAGGTCTTTAAAATTCTGGGCAATGATAGGATGGTATTTATCAATAATAGCTTGCGCATTGGTACCTTCTTTTGTTGCTTGAATAGGAATGGCAGTTCCATGTTCGTCACTTCCACAAACAAAAACAACATCGCGTTTTTGTGCTTTTAAATAGCGAACATAAGTATCTGCAGGCAAATACGCACCTGCCAAGTGGCCAATATGTTTTAGTCCATTAGCATAAGGTAAAGCTGCAGTAATTAAATATCTTTTTGGATGGTTCATTTCTATCTGTTCTATTAATCAAACAAGTACCTAATTGGTTTATTCGCTAAGCATGTTTACCATACTAGATTTGCAAAAGTAAGCATTCCCTGTTAAAGCTATTTATCGATTGAAAAACTCTGCAATAACTCCTGTATTTTTACAAAATGGTACAGATTCCACCGTATTTGAAAAAAGGAGACCGTATTGGCATTGTATGTCCTGCGGGCTATATGCCTAAAAAAAATGCGGATACTTGTATTGCAACCTTACAAGAATGGGGTTACCAGGTTGTGCTAGGTAAAACCTTGGGGAGCCAATTCCATTATTTTTCTGGAACCGATGAACAGCGTTTGGCAGATTTACAAGCCATGTTAGACGATTCAACTATTCAAGCAATTCTATGCGGCCGAGGTGGATATGGGATGAGCAGAATTATAGACCAGCTAAACTTTACAAAGTTCAAAAAATATCCAAAATGGTTAATTGGATTTAGTGACATTACTGTTTTGCATAGCCATTTGTACCAGCAAATTAAGTTCGCTTCTTTACATGCACCAATGGCTGCTGCATTTAATAAAGGTGGAGCAAATAATCAGTATGTACAATCTTTAAAGAAAGCGCTAAATGGAGGTATTGCCAATTACGCTTGTGCGCCACATACTTATAATACAAACGGAAAAGCAAAAGGAGAACTAATTGGTGGAAACCTTTCTTTGATAGCCCATTTAATAGGAACTAAGTCTTCTTTAAAAACTACCGGAAAAATTTTATTTATAGAAGATGTAGGCGAGTATCTCTATAACATTGATCGTATGATTATTCAAATAAAACGTGCTGGATTATTAAATAATTTAGCAGGATTGATTATTGGTGGATTTACAGAAATGAAAGATACCGTTACGCCTTTTGGAAATGATGTTCTATCAATCATAAAAGCGCATTTACAAGAATACAACTATCCAATTTGTTTTGATTTTTCTGTGAGTCATGCAACAGAAAATTATGCGTTAAAGATTGGATTAATACACGAGTTGATAGTAAATAAAAATAAAACTAGTTTAAAAGAGATTCGCTAGTTGTTAGCGCTTCAATAAACTATCTAATTTCAATTGCATCAATGGAAACTCGTTTAAATTATGATGCGTTCCTTTTTCAATCACTACAAATTCATCCGATTTTTTTAAACTTGATTGAAGTTTAAGGGCATTGCTTAATGGAATTAAACCGTCATTGCTGCCATGAAAAATAGTTATTGGTGCAATTACTTTTGATAGGTATTCATTTGTAGGCAACTTGAATTTGAGCAAGCGATTCAATGGCAAAATCCAGGTGTAGTGGTTTATCATAGAAGCGATACTATAATAGGGTGTTTCTAAAATTAATTGCTTACAATCTCTAATGCTAGCTAATTGCGCTGCAACCCCTGTTCCTATTGATTTTCCGTAAATAATGATATTTGAACTTGGGTATTCAACCCTTGCTCTTTTATAAACTTGCAAAGCTTCTTCATATAAAATAGCTTCTGTTAATGCTCCTGTAGATTTTCCAAAACCAGGATAGTCTGGCATCCATACTTCGTAACCATTTTTTGTAAAATTCTTTGCAAATTTTGCATAATGGTTTACGTTTTCTTTATTACCATGAAAGTATAGTACCACGCCTTTTTTTAAAGAATCTGGAACAGTAAATGCAATAATATTAAAATGAGCCGAAGTGTCTACCTCAATATTAAATTCTTTAAATGGCTGGTTAAATTGAAATACACTTGTTTGACTTAAAGCTACTGGATGAAATAATATTTTTTCTTGTAAATAATAAAAAGCAATGCCAATTAAACAATAAATAGCAACAGTAATTTTAATCCAGCGAAAAACGGGTTTGGGTATTTTTTTCATTTGTTTGAATAGCCGCAAAACTAGTGTTTATAATGGCAATTATTTAGGGCAATTAGTATTTTAAAATATCCCGAATAAAATTATGGTATTCATCATAACTAGGCAGGTTATTGTGTTTCCCACCATGGATGCGTATTAGCGTAATTTTGTGTGGGTTTATTTGCTGTAATTTTTCACTCTGCTTAATAGGTATCAGCCAGTCTTTTGTTCCATGAATGATATAAGTATGGCAATTAACTTTTCGAATCCATTGGTCGGTTCTTAATTTGTACCGTAGCCACCACCTATGCGGTAAGATGGGTAAAAATCTTTCGGCCACTTTTATAAAACTATAATAGGGAGCATCTAAAATTAAGTATCTAGGAGAATTGTCTGCCGCAATTTTTGTAGCAAAGCCACTACCCATGCTTCTTCCATACACCAATACATGTTGCTCGCTGCAATTTTTTAACAAGGTTTCATACACAAATTGCATATCTGAGAGCATATCTTTTTCACTGCGCTTACCGGTGCTTTTTCCAAAACCACGGTAGTCAACCAATACTACATCGTATTGGAATCGATAGAAATCCCTTGCATATTTTGCCCAGCCTTTAATGCTGCGCGTATTACCATGGAAATATAGAATGAGTCCTTTAGGTTCCTTGCAATAAAAATGAAGGCCGTTAATGCGAACGCCAGGCGCTACTTCAAAAAATAGTTCCTCAAAAGGAGCATCGTATTTATATTGAAAATTTTGTGGGAGTTTTTCAGGTTTAAAAATGACTTTTTCTTGTAGCAAATAGGCTACCAGTAAAATGACACTGTAAATAATTGCTATATAAAGAATAGTTAACACGCAAAAGAAAACGCCAAAGCTAAATTCCTATCATTCACTGCTATTCAAATTCACTTGCATCGTAGAAAACACGTTTCAAGTTTAGTTTAGATACAGGTGCAACAATTAATGGAAATTTCTCAACACTTACATTGCTAGAATCTAGTCCAAAACCACGTTCTTCACCCAAACTAATTTCTTTGAGCCAGAAGTATAATTTCATAACAATTCTTTCAAAGATGGGTAATTCATTGTTTTGGCTTAAGTATTTTTCCAATACTATAAATTGAAAATCTCCTACTACCTTATTTCTTTCCAAACTTTCGTAACGGCTAGTAATATTAACCTCTTTGTTTTTCACTAAATCCTCCACTACATAGCGCAACATCAAGTCTATTTTATGCTCCATACGGAAGCCCAGTCTGAATTCTACCCTAATAATATCATTTGGAATAATATGCTCTACAGAGTACTCATTGGTGTAAGGATCGTCTAATACATCTACGTGAACAAACCAATATATATCAGCCCTTTTAGGCTTTTTGTTCATGATAGAATAAATTATTTTGTGCTCAATTTCTTTAGGATTATTAGCACTAGTCATATAAACCAAATGTGTAGAATATTTAGGAACAGATTTATCGTTACTCAATTCCTGAATCATAGGAATATAGTGCTCCATTCTTACAAATTCAATATAACGGTTTTTGATTTTTCTACTTCTAAACCAAACATACATCACAGCAAATAGTCCGCCACCAATAATTAAGGTTACATAACCACCGTGCATGAATTTCTCAAGGTTCGCTACCAAAAAAGACAATTCAATAGCTAAATAAACGCTTAAGTATAAATAAATCCAAATAGGAAAAACCCTTCGGCTCACCAAAAAATTAGCAAATAAAATAGAGGTACTTATCATACACAAGGTGATGGCTAAGCCATAAGCAGCACCCATATTTGCCGATTTTTGAAAATACAAAACCACCCCAATACATCCAGTGTACAACAAAAAACTAATGCCAGGAATATACAGTTGACCTTTTTCTTCCGTTGGATAATGAATTTTCATTTTTGGCCATAAGTTCAATCGCATAGCTTCACTAATTAAAGTAAATGATCCAGAAATTAAAGCCTGGCTGGCAATAATTGCGGCAACGGTTGAAATGGCAATCCCAATTAATTTAAACCATTGCGGCATCACACTAATAAACGGATTAAATCCATCCGCCATTACTTGTGCTGGAATAATTTGGTCTTTGTGGTTGGCCAATAACCAAGCCCCTTGACCTAAATAATTTAAAATCAAACAGATTTTTACAAATCCCCAAGAATATCGAATATTAGCCCTGCCACAGTGCCCTAAATCGCTGTAAAGTGCTTCAGCACCTGTTGTACAAAGGAATACGGCGCCCAATAACCAGAAACCTTTAGGGTATTTAGTTAAGAGGTCAAAAGCGTATTGAGGACTCAAACATCTTAAAATACCTATATCATCTAATAAATGGGCGCTACCTAAAACGGCCAACATACTAAACCAAATGGCCATGATGGGTCCAAAAAATTTTCCGATTGATGCTGTTCCAAATTGTTGTACAAAAAACAATAATGAAATAATGCCAATTACAATTGCAATAATACTTGTTTGAGTAATGTCTTTTAAAGCCGGCAGTTGTCTTAACCCTTCAATTGCTGAGGTTACTGTAATGGGAGGCGTAATAATTCCATCGGCCAGCAATGCAGCGCCACCAATCATTGCAGGTAGTACTAGCCATTTTTTTTGTCGTCTTACCAATGCATATAAACTAAAAATACCCCCTTCTCCCTTATTGTCTGCCTTTAAGGTTAGAATAACATATTTAACAGTAGTTTGTAGGGTTAAGGTCCAAATAATACAAGACAAAGATCCCAGAATTAATTCTTCCGAAATGACTCTGCCAGTAATGATTTCGTTTAAAACATATAGCGGAGAGGTTCCGATATCACCGTAAATGATTCCCAACGCAATAATTAATCCTGCGGAGGAGACCTTGTTGAATTTATTGCTCACAAATTGGTGGGTTAAATCTAGAATAGCTTTTCAGCCTCAAATGTAATTGTAAATTCAATCTCTTTTAGGAATTTCCCTTTTTCTCTTTTCACAATCTTTTTACCTTTTATTTACAACTCAATAAATGTTACAAACCGTACATTTGAACTTAAATATTTTTGAACATGCAAAAGTCTTTGGCCATATTCGTTTTTAGCCTGTTTATGCTGTGTTTTGGTGCAACTGCTCAAAAAGTGACCTACTCAGAGCCAGATCCAGAAGATGCCCGCACCCTTAATTTTGAAATAGTCGGTAGAATGAATGGCAATATACTCATCTACAAAAACTATCGAGACCTACATTTTATGGCCATTTATGATGCAGAGATGCGCATGACAGAAAAGAATCGCTTAGACTTTTTACCAGAAAAACTCATCAATGTAGAGTTTATACAATATCCTGATTGTATCTATTTCTTTTACCAATACCAGAAAAAAAGTATTTACTATGCAATGGTAGCTAAGCTAGATCCTAGCGGAAAAAAAATTGGCCAGCCCATTCAATTAGATACAACAGCTGAGGTAAACTACGCTTCCACTTCTAAAATCTATACCATTCTCAATAGCGAAAACAAACAACAAATTTTACTTTTTAAAATAGGCACTAAAAACGATCGTGCGCATGTAATTACTACCTGCTTGTATAATAAAGATTTACAACTGCAAAAGCGCTCAAAGATACTGGTACCAATGCCTGAGCGCAATGACTTTCTTACAGAATTTACAGTTGATAATGATGGGGACTTAGCCTGTATTAAGGGGTCTGGCACTGCTCAAAACGACAATATCAACAAAGTGTCTTTACTAACTAAAGCTGCCAATGCAGATGCTTTTGTAAGTAAAGATTTAAATATTGCCGGACTTTATCTCGACGATATACGCCTTAAAGTAGACAATATTAATAAGCATTATTTAGTAACATCTTTTTATAGTAAAGCTAGAAGAGGCAATGTTGACGGATTATATTATGCGTTGTACGATAAAACGCTAGGCAAAGAGCTATCAACTTTAAAAACCACATTTTCGGAAGAATTTAGGGCTGATGCCAAGAATGATGGAAATTCAAAAACGGCGTTCAATGATTTTTTTCTAAAAAATATCGTCCTAAAAAGGGATGGAGGCTTTTTTATAGCGGCAGAAGCTGCTTATAGCACAAGCAGGGGAAATACACTAAATCGTTGGGATTATTTATATGGCTCTCCCTATTTTGCATCGCCTCTAGACTATTATTCCTATAATTCGCAGCTGGGTTATTATCCTTGGGGTAGGTATAACCAGTTTAACAATAACAATGTTACTCGCTATTTTGCCGACAATGTCATTTTGCTTTCATACGATGCAGCAGGAAAATTAGAATGGAGTAATGTTATTCGAAAAACACAATACGACGACAATACAGATAATTTTATTGGGTATACTATTTTAAATACTGGAGATAAAGCACATTTTATTTTTAATGTGCAAGACAAACGTTCTATGATATTGTCCGACCAAAGTATTGCACCCGATGGACAAATAGACAGGAACCCAACTTTTAAAAATTTAGATAAGGGGTATGATTTTATGCCGCGCCACGCCAAACAAGTTGGGGCTAGGCAAATCATAATTCCTTGTCAGTACAGAAGTGCTACTTGTTTTGCAAAAGTTGAATTTAATTAATAAGCCGTGGTATTTTTATTTAGAGACAAATCAATCATCAATATTTTTTTTCTCATTGTTTTGAGTGTGGTTATTCATGCACATTTATTAGCCTTGCCTCCCCAAGTATTTATAGGAGAAAATGATGGCATAATTTCTTTATTATTACGTCAGTATTTATTAGGGCAATCATCAACAGTGTTAGTGCTAATTTATCAGGCTATTATTGTATTACAGGCCATTAGATTGAATATGGCAATGACCGATTTTAGAATGTTTCAGTCAACCAATTACACAACCGCAATGACCTATGTTTTGTTATCGGGTTTTATTACACAGTGGTGTGGTATTTCAGCAGCATTAATTAGTAATTCATTGGTATTATGGGTATTTATTAAACTGAGTCGGTTATACAATAATCCATCACCTCGAACACTGTTATTTAATATTGGATTATTGGTTACATTAATGTCTATTGCCTATCATCCTACCGCAATATTGTTACTAGTAGTGCTTTTTGCCTTGGCAGTGGTAAGACCCTTTCATATTGCAGAATGGTTGGTATTATTAATGGGAATAATTATTCCTTTTTATTTTTTAGCGGCGTATCTTTTTTTAAATGGTAGTTTGCCTAATATAATTACTTACTTACCAATTTTAAAATGGCATCTACCATTAGTGCAAATCGATGAATGGTTATTGGCTAGTTTTATCTATCTTTTTATAGCACTAATATTGGGATTGTTTTATTGGCAGAAATACAATAATCGATTGGTGATACAAATAAGAAAAAACTGGTCTGTAATGATGGTGTTATTATTAATTTTAATGCCAGTGCCATTTATATTCTTTGGTGCAGGGGTAGAATCGGCCATTCTGAGCCTGATTCCACTAACTGCATTTATAACCAATGCATATGGCTATCCCAGACGATTTTTTATTCCCAATTTACTTTTTTGGTTGGGGGTTGTATTAATCGTACACAATAATTGGATATTCTTTAAAAAATAGGGCAACCTTAACAGGTCAAGCTTTACCTTTGAAGGGTATAGGTTCACAGATTTATCAGATACATAAATAATATATATGAAGTTTGGAGTAGTTGTTTTTCCTGGTTCTAACTGCGACAGAGACATGCAAGATGCATTACAACAAGATTTAGGTAAAGAAGTGATTATGTTGTGGCATAAAGACCAAGACCTTAGCATGTTCACTACACAAGACTGTATCATATTACCTGGCGGATTCTCTTATGGAGATTATTTGCGTTGTGGTGCTATTGCTCGATTTAGTCCAATGATGCAAAGTGTTATTGAATTTGCAAACAAGGGCGGAAAAGTTTTAGGTGTTTGTAATGGGTTTCAAATTTTGTGTGAAAGTGGTTTATTGCCTGGTGTATTATTACAAAATGCCAATCAACAATTTATTTGCAAAAACGTATTTATAAAAAATGACAATACTGGTGCTCTGAAAATTCCTATCGCTCATGGCGAAGGGAGGTTCCATGCCGATGAAAATACTTTAAACGAATTAGAAGCAAACGGACAAGTTATTTTTCGTTATTGTGATGAGCAGGGCAATATTGATTCTGCACATAATCCTAATGGTGCTATTAGAAATATTGCAGGGATCAGTAATAAAAATAAAAATGTTTTTGGAATGATGCCACATCCAGAAAGAGCAACATCAAATTTGCTCAGTAATATTGATGGCAAAAAAGTATTTGAAATTTTAGGATTAAATTAATTTATTTACTTACAATTTTTTTATGAAAAAAATTAGCATGCTACTATTTTTAGTTATTCTTGGCTTAGGTGTATTTGCACAAATCAAGAATCCTGTAAGTTTTAAGTACGAAGCAGTAAAAAAAGCAGGCAATACCTATGAATTGGTTATTACTGCAACAGTTCCAACACCATGGCATATTTACTCACAAAATACTGGTAAGAATGGCCCTATACCTACTTCCATCTCTTTCAAAAAAAATCCCTTATTAACGCTTGTTGGAAAGCCAAAAGAGTTGGGTAAATTAGAAAAGATGTTTGATAAAAATTTTAATACAAACGTGTTATATTACGCCGATCAAGTACAATTTGTTCAAACAATAACTGTAAAAGGTAATATAAAAACCAATATAAGTGGTTCAGTTAATTATATGGTTTGTGATGATAGCCAGTGCTTGCCGCCTACTAATAAATCTTTTGACATTAAGCTTCAATAATGAAAAAAATACTAATCATCCTTCTTGTACTAACAAGTGGTTTATTTTTCAATTCATTAAATGCACAGGACGCAAAGCCCGTGCATTTTGCTTTCAAGGCCCAACGTATAAATGATACTTTGGCGCAGCTTTTCATTAATGCGAATATTGAAAAAAACAACCAATTATTTTCAGTAAAAAAAACTAGTTCAGAAGATCCTTTTGTAAGTAGTTTAGAAATTGATACGGCAAGTTTAGACTATCAAATAAAAAAAGATAGTATTGTAGAGTCGGGAAAATTAATAGAAATAAAAAATCCAACTACAAACATTCCCTATCGATTGTTTGAAGATAGTGTGCAGTTTCAATATTTATTGGTTATTCGCAATACAGCAAATAAACCATTAAAAGGAAGCTTTACTTGGTTGGCAAAATCAGGAGCTGATTTTCCGAGTGGCGAAGAAAAGTTTTCGCTTAAAATTCAGCCAAGTATTTCTGCAGCGACTCCCCCTGTTTCAAGTGCCGCATCTGTTTCATTGTGGCGTATTTTTTTAATTTGTTTTGGAACTGGCTTATTGGCAATCATTACACCTTGTGTATTTCCATTGATTCCAGTAACGGTTAGTTTCTTTTTAAAAAGAAGCAAATCAAGAGCCGAAGGCATAAGAAATGCCGTTTGGTACTCCATTTCAATCATTGCTATTTATACCATTCCTACACTATTGTTAACCCTCATTTTTGGCGATAAAATTCTGTATATCATTTCAACCCATGCCATTTCTAATATTGTATTCTTTTTAATATTTATAGTATTTGCTATTTCTTTCTTTGGTGCTTTTGAATTGGTATTACCTAATAGCTGGGCCAATAAAGCCGATCAAAAAGCAGGTAAAGGTGGATTAATGGGTATATTTTTTATGGCATTAACCTTGGTGATTGTTTCTTTTTCATGCACAGGTCCATTAGTAGGAACCCTTTTAGGGCAAACTAGTTCAAACGGCGTAAGTTCGGCACCAATTATAGGAATGCTAGGATTTGGGGCTGGATTAGCTTTGCCATTCTCTTTGTTTGCTTTTTTTCCATCCATGCTACAATCATTACCTAAAAGTGGGGGCTGGTTAAATTCTGTGAAAGTGAGTTTTGGCTTTATTGAATTAGCACTGGCTATGAAGTTTTTATCCAATGTAGATTTGGCTTACCACTGGCGCTTGTTAGATAGAGACGTTTTTTTAGTGATATGGATTGTAGTCTTTACTTTAATGGGGCTTTATTTATTGGGTAAATTGAAGTTCTCGCACGATAGTGATTTAAAATACATTAGCGTTCCACGTTTGTTTTTTGCCATTTTCGCATTCTGTTTTTCTTTATACATGGTGCCGGGGCTTTGGGGTGCACCACTTAAATTATTGAGTGGATTTATACCGCCAGCTACTACACAGGAATTCAATTTAGAAAATATCGAATACAAAATTGATAACCTTAAAATTGCTGCACCAACTAGCACAACAACTAGTGCAACAGCGTTACCTCCCAATAAATACACCAACAAATTACATGTTCCATTTGGCCTGAAAGCCTATTTTGATTTAAACGAAGGTCTTGCAGCAGCAAAGGTTTTAAATAAGCCCGTAATGCTTGATTTCACTGGCCATTCCTGCGCCAATTGCCGAAAAATGGAGGAGCAGGTTTGGAAAAATCCAGAAGTCTTACAGCGGATCAAGGATAATTTTGTGTTGATTAGTTTGTATGTAGACGAATCAACCGAATTGCCAGAGTCGGAACAAGTAACCAATTCAAAAGGCGAAAAAATACTCACAGTTGGCGATTTGAATTTAGAATACGAAGTGGTTAAATTTGGATTCAATGCCCAGCCCCTATACAAGTTTATAGACCTTAATGGAAATCCGTTAAGTGCTATTAATTATGGCTATGATCAAAACGTTCAAAAATTCATCGAGCATTTAGACGCTATGAAAGCTGCTTTTGAACAGAAAAAATAATTTGCTAAACTAATAGGGTACTTTTCAAAACTAATGCTACTGAAAAAGTGTAAGCCAATACAAATATCCATCAGGTATATAAACTAAAAGAGGCTATCTCAAAAATTTGAGATAGCCTCTTTTAGTTTATATTATTCGGAAGCTAAAAAATTACAAGGCAATTTGTTTTTCAACCATCATCTTCCTCAAATTAATTAAACCATAACGCATTCTACCCAAAGCAGTGTTAATGCTGCAATTGGTAATTTGAGCAATTTCTTTAAAACTCAAATTGGCATAGTGGCGTAATACAATGATTTCTCTTTGTTCGTCGGGAAGTAATTCTAGCATGGAGCGAACCCTTGCATGGCTTTGGCCTTGCATGATTTTTTGGTCAGCCCCTTCTTCGTATACATTTATTACATCAAAAATATCTTTATCGTCGCTAGTTTTAATAGCAGGGGTTCGTTTTACTTTCCTAAAATGGTCTACGCATAAATTATGTGCAATTCTTAAAGCCCATGGTAAAAACTTGCCTTCGTCGGTATAGCGTTTATTTTTTAAGGTATCGATGACTTTAATAAATACATCCTGAAACAAGTCTTCTGCCAAATAATTATCCTTTACAAAAAACAAGATAGATGAAAATATTTTGTCTTTATGGCGATAGATTAGCACCTCAAACGCACTGGTATCTCCGTCTTGGAAGGCGCGAATTAGGTTGGTATCTGAAACATGTTCCAATGTTCTCATAACTAGTGCTTTTGAGGTCTTTTGTAAAGCAATACTCTACGGATGAGTTTAATTCTAATGTTAAATTAGATTTTTTTTAATGCGACAAATCTTTTGTGAAAAAGATTGTTTTAGGTGTTTGG
>JAPLEL010000281.1 GCA_026391415.1 Bacteroidota bacterium | reverse complement strand
AGGATCCCGACAGGGAGTACTACCTAGCTATGCCCTATAGGGTATCCTAAGGGCCCTATAGACTTATACATGGGACTCAGATCTCCTATAGATTTGTCTTAATATAATTAAATACATAACCTATAGGAGACCTTTAGATCTCGACTATCCCTAAGGTATACCCCTAGGTATTATCTATAGCCCCAACTATTGGTAACACACACTCTTATTGCTGGTTCATCTCATTCAGCTTCTTGGCTAAATCATAGGAGACACCCTTGATATTAATCATCATGGGTACTAATGACTTGGGTTTCTCCATGATCTTATTAAGCTTCTCTATTTGCTTCATCTGTTCATAAGTCTTTCTTCTCTTAAGTTCGTATGGAGTTTCGGAGCTAGGACTGTAATCATAGTTAGTATTGCTTGCTGGTTGTACTCCACCGTACTTATTTATGGATTTTGGGTTTCCTCTAGCAATCCTAAGATAAGCATCCAAAGCATCACCCTGTTCGATAATACCCATCTGTTGCATAGTAGAAGCACCAACACCAATTGGGCTTCCATTGATCAAATTGTTAACTTGTATTAGATTACCAATATGACCAGCTACTTCTCCAGCACTTAGGTTTCGGTCTGTTGCCAAAGCTTTTGTAGATTTAGCCATTGTACGAATCCAGCTGTTAGCAACGGCTGCTGCTGGAACATCGGTTGATACTCCAAATGAGTGGAACTTTCCACCAGTTAACAATGAGGCTGTTGCAAGACCTTCTGTTAGTATGGATTGATATCTACCAAGTACTGGCGTTGATGAAGCCATTCTAAATACATATGTCTTAGGGTCTTGTAGTTCCTTTACAATATCTTTTGGATCTCGACCTCTGCCGTACTCTACTAATAAATCAGTTAGGTATGTATATACATTGTACACAATAAGTGCTTTAAGAATAACCCCAGCTGGTGTCATTAAACCGCCATTCTGTAATACATTACTTTGATATGAAGCTGACCACTGTAGTAAACTTTTCATAAACCTACCAAGTGGTGTTCTACTACCAATACTAAGATCTCTATTTAATCCTCTAGATTCAGAAATCATACCGTCAGTTAATACTCTAGTTTCTATTGCGTATGAGAAATCGTGGTAGGCTTGGTGCATAGCTTCTTTAGATATTGGACCAATACCATTTGTTGTATACGCTTGTGTCCACTCCCTAAACTTAGCCATATCAACCCGACCATCTTGAACACCCATATCTTTAAACGCAAATGAAATAGCATCTAGTGTTTCCTTATTAAGTAAGTTAAACCTAACATACTGAGCGGCTGTTGCCCAGTCCCCACCAAACCTAGCGTCTCTTGCAAGTGTCTTAAAGTGCTTGCTTAGTTTTACACTTCCAGCTGTTTTTGATCTGGATAGTTGATTCAACTCAGCAGCTATTTTTCTATTCTCTGGTTTTTCCATAAGAACTAAAAGGTCTTTAGCCTTGTCAATTGTTAGTGCAAACTCTCTTACAAACTTTACAATAGCAATACCTCTAGCAGCTGTGCTTAATTCCCTGCTTCCTCCAGCTTCTATTGCAAAGTTTCCAAAAAGATCAAAACCCTTTTCAATCATGGTTCCATTTTCTTTTGTTCTTAGTAATCTATCTATCCACCTATTTTTACCAAGAGAAGAAGAAAGAATATCATCAGCTTCTGATAAGAATCTTTCTTGGTGGTTCATAACTTCTCTGATTCCAAAGATTAAATTATTAACTGCATTTTTTTCAAATGATTTTTTATCACGAAGAATATATGTTTTAAATATATTAAACACTCCGTTTATACTGTCACCAAAATTTCTACCAACTAATTCATCTGTTAATAATACCAGAGGTTCAGCTAAACTTCTAATTGCCCACTTTGGTGCTGATTTAATCCTAACAATGTTTGTACCAATATTAGATACAGCTGTATCTAAATTATTATATTTACTGTTAATAGATGGAAGATTACCAGCATAAGAATTGTAGTCATCAGAGATTCTACTAAAGCCTCCATTGATATGGTCAACCATCTTATCGTTTGACCCAGCACCTTCTAAGGCTACTTGTCTGCCAGACTCAAAGAATTCTGATGCCCTAAATCCAGTAACACCGAAGAGTCTATCAATTTCTCGTTGTACTAATAATTCAAATCCTCTGCTCTGTCTAAAATTTTTCTTTGTTGAAAAGTATTCATATCTAAAGATATCCTTAAGAACTTTACTGTTGAGGACTTCATCAATAGAAAGATTTCTAACAGCAAAGCCCTCATATGTATTACCACTACCAAACAATTGTGTGGTGAGTAACGACCAGTTCTTGTTTTGTACTGCAATAGTTCTTCCATAGTTACTTCTAGTACTGATTTGTTTTTAAAGCGATCTAACCAAAACGGAGATAAATAATCTAAGCTACCAGTAACTGTTTTGTTATACTTTAATAAATCGCCAGCACTTAACTCAGCTTTTATTTCTGGCATAGAACAAATCACATCTTCTAAAGTAGCTGGATCAATATATGAAAAGTATTTATGATTGTTCTTGTCATTCAATTGCCAAATCTTTTCCAAGTCTGTTCCTGGAGCATACCGATTTTCTCCATCTAATTTTGCTTTTGCTTCCAACATTTTTAAAGTTGTTCTATCAAAAGGAGAATCAGCCATATCGCTGATTCGCACACCAGACCTATTATCTCTTGACCAAATGGTTCTATTCTTTCTAGTTCCTTCAGTTAACCAACCCATTCCAAGCATAATATTTCCATCTAGTGTATCTTCTGATAACAATGTTTGACTACGAACATCTGCCATAGATTCTAATATAGTAGTTCTATTTTGAGTTCCAACTAAATTAGAAT
>JAPLEL010000065.1:983-9880 GCA_026391415.1 Bacteroidota bacterium | reverse complement strand
TGGTATCTCCAATAGCAGTACTTAAACTACTATTATAACGTACATTTTTTAAACTAATTCTTTCTGCATTAAAACTAGCTTTTACGTTGCAGGTGTGAGCGCTTACAACAAAGCTAGTATCCTTAATTGTAAAACTTAAACAATAACTACTGGCACAACCGTTTTTAGTTTTAATTTCTAAACAAGTTGTATAGGTTCCTGCTTTGCTGTATATATGAGAAGGGTCTACTCGGTTACCAGTAATAATAGCACTGCTATCTCCAAAGTTCCAAACGCGGCTGATAACGCTATCTCCAAGAGGAGCATTAGTTTCAGTACTATTTACTTTTACTGTATATCCAGAAAGTGTATAAGCAAACACTGCTTTACATGTAGTAGGAGTAGGGGGTGGTGGGGTTTGAGTAATACAAACAATAAAATTACTTTCAACAATATTAGATATAGGAACTAATGGGTCGTTAATTAATACTGTGCCATTACAATTTTCTACGGTAATTTTTAACTTTGTTATTGCTTTGCTACATTCAAAAGAGTCGATATAATAGCCATTAGGATTGGTTGTTACTGTATGTGCTATTGAACAACTCAAACTATCGGTATAAATAGATACTTTTTTGTTGGCAATGGCATTTTTATTGGAATCTTGTACATAGCCTTTTACAATTACTTTATTTGCAAATAAAGCAGTGTTTAAAATTAATAAGGCGCATGTTAAAAATAGCCTGAACTTATTTTTCATAACAATTGTGTTTATAATAAGAAAGATACAGGGGAAAGACATTGTGCAGCCTAACTGACCAAAATGTCTGGTTAAAGTTAAACATTTGTGTCAATTATCTCAATTTAAAGTACCAGAATTTCGTATTTAGTGTGCAATCTTAGAATTAGCATGCTAGTTTTTGCCATCCAATCCCTACTTTTGCGGCTGAATAAATCAGCATAAAACTTAATAATTATGGCATCAACATCCGATATTAGCCGTGGCATGATTCTGAAATTAGATGGAAATCTATACTCAGTAGTAGAATTTGGTGAAAACAAAACTGCTCGTGCAGCAGCAAAAGTATGGGCCAAGTTAAAAGGAGTAGACAACAAGCGCTCTATTGAAAAAACATGGAATAGTGGTGAAAATATTTTTCCAGTTCGTGTAGAAAAGAAAGCTTTCCAATTCTTATACAAAGATGAAAGTGGCTATAGTTTAATGAACAATGAAACTTTTGAGCAAATCACTTTGGGCGAAGAAATGATTGATGCACCTCAGTTTTTAAAAGACGGTTCTGAAGTATTTGTTTTTATTAATACTGAAAGCGAATTGCCTATTGGTGCTGAGTTACCTGAAAAAATTGTGGTAAAAATTACTTATTGCGAGCCAGGTTTAAGGGGCGATACTGCAACACGTGCGTTAAAAGCTGCCACTGTTGAAACTGGTGCAACCGTTATGGTTCCATTGTTTGTAGAAGACGGTGAATTGATTCGTATTAACACCAAGTCTGGTGAATATGTAGAACGTGTAAAAGAATAATAATTACTATTACGATATAGTTACAACCACTTGTGGCGGCTACATAGCCGCCATTTTTGTGTGTTATCGGGTAAATTTTTCATAAAATCTATTTTTTTCAATTTTAAAGAAAATAGCTGTTTTTAGCAAAAAATGGCTATTTTGCCCCCCGATTTGACCTGAATTAACCGTTTTTTATCAAAAAATAGCCATTTATGGACTTGAAGCAAATACACGAATTAATTAAAATTGTCAATAAAAGTAATATTGGCGAAATCAGTATAGAAGACAAAGATGGCAAAGTAACCATCAAGCAAAAAGAAGAGCCGGCTATTACGGTAGCGACGCCTTCACACCAAGTCTTTTCTACTAGTGCTGCACCTGTAGCAGCTGCGCCAGTAGTTGCTGCTCCTGCTCCAGTGGCTAAAGTTGATAACCTAATAACCATCAAGAGCCCAATGATTGGCACTTTCTACCTCAGGGCTTCTCCAGATAAGCCACTTTTTGCTGAAGTTGGTACAGTTTTGGCCCCAGGCAAAGTGGTTTGTATTATTGAAGCCATGAAATTATTTAATGAAATTGAAAGTGAAATCAGCGGAACAATCGTTAAAGTTTTAGTAGACGATGCAAGCCCTGTTGAATACGATCAACCATTATTTTTAGTTGAGCCAGCATAAAACTGCGCTATTTTTTTTCATCAAAATCTGTCCATGTTTAAAAAAATACTAATTGCCAATAGAGGTGAGATTGCATTACGTGTTATTCGTACCTGTAGAGAAATGGGCATTAAAACAGTGGCTGTTTATTCTACTGCCGATAAAGATAGTTTGCACGTAAAATTTGCAGACGAAGCTGTTTGTATAGGAAAACCTCAGAGTGCCGATTCTTATTTGAACATACCACATATTATGGCTGCTGCCGAAATTACCAATGCCGATGCGGTGCATCCTGGATATGGTTTTTTGGCGGAGAATGCTAAGTTCTCTCAAATCTGTGCCGACCATGGCATTAAATTCATTGGGCCAACGCCAGAGATGATTAATAAAATGGGCGATAAAATTTCTGCAAAAGAAACCATGATTAAAGCAGGCGTTCCTGTAGTTCCTGGTGGAGAAGGTTTGTTAGAAAGTGTAGAAGAAGCAATTAGTTTAGCCAAAGTTGTAGGATACCCAGTTATTTTAAAAGCAACAGCTGGTGGTGGTGGAAAAGGAATGCGTGTTGTATGGAATGAAGCTGAAATTGAAAAAGCCTACCATGCCGCTAAAATGGAAGCAGGTGCCTCGTTTAAAAATGATGGTATCTACATGGAAAAATTTGTTGAAGAACCACGTCATATAGAAATTCAAATTGCAGGAGACCAATACGGGAGTGTTTGTCATTTGAGCGAGCGTGATTGTTCTATTCAACGTCGTCACCAAAAATTAGTAGAAGAATCTCCATCACCTTTTATGACGCCAGAATTGCGTTTTAAAATGGGCGAAGCAGCAATAAAAGCAGCTTCAGCAATTAACTATGAAAGTGTTGGTACCATTGAGTTTTTGGTAGACAAGCACCGTAATTTTTATTTCATGGAAATGAATACACGTATTCAGGTCGAACACTGTGTAACAGAAGAAGTTGTTAGGTTCGATTTAGTTAAAGAGCAAATTAAAATTGCAATGGGAGAAAAAATTTCTGGTAGAAATTACGAACCCCAAATGCATGCAATTGAGTGTAGAATAAATGCAGAAGATCCTTATAATGATTTCAGACCTTCTCCAGGAAAAATTACCAATTTACATACACCCGGCGGACACGGTGTTCGTGTAGATAGTCATGTATATGCAGGTTATGTAATTCCTCCGTATTATGATTCTATGATTGGCAAACTAATTACTGTTGCACAAACACGTGAAGAAGCAATAGATACCATGTATCGTGCTTTGAGTGAGTATATAATTGAAGGTGTAAAAACAACCATTCCATTTCATTTGCAATTAATGCAAAATGAAGATTTTAGAAAAGGTAATTTTACCACTAAGTTTTTAGAATCATTCACCATGAAATAATTGTTTGAAACAAAACATAACAAAAATGCCCCCGATTACAAATCAGGGGCATTTTTTATTAGTTGAAGTAATGGATTATTGATTTCCACCACCGCCGCCAGCAGGACGTTGACCACGCTGCATTGACATTGCTTCAATTACTTTTTTAGCTAAGTCTGCAGGAAGTGCTTTTTCTAAACGTTTGTTGCGCTCATCATTCATTGCTTTCATCAAAGCTGGTCTGTCAGCTTCGCTTGCATCTCTTAATGCCATCATTTTAGGACGCATATCAGCGCTAATAGCCACAACAGAATCACATTGAACATCATTCAAGCCCATGTCTTTGTAACGTTGTTTCATTGCTGCTGCACGTGCTGCAGGATCTCCACCCTGACCACCGCCACCATTTTGTTGTGCAAATAAAGTTGTTGCTGAGCAAATCATCAGCATGGCAAATAATACAAGTGTTTTTTTCATAATTATATTTTTTTGTTGTTTACTAGGGTTAAGATAGTAAATCCAATGAAACGAAGTTAAATTATCGGTAGAACCTTTTATTTTCTCGGCATGTAATTGTTAAAAAAGCCCCACCACTAATTAAAGTGGCGGGGCTACTTGCTTGCTCAAAACAAAATTATCTTAAAAACAACATTTCACGGTATTTAGGAAGTGTCCAGATTTCATCATCTACTAGGCTTTCTAATTTATCAACATGGTAACGAATTTCATCAAAGAAAGCAGCTTTTACCTGACTTTCATAAGCAATAGCCTTACTACGAGTACTTTCAATATTATTGGCAATTTTACGCGCTTCAACCATTGCGTGTACTTTGGTATGAATTACTTGAATATGCTCGCTCACTTGTTTAAGAATAGTCAACTGACTAGCATAAGCAGATTCTGGTAAGCCAGCTGCTTTTAATCCGTTCACATTAGCCAATACTGAATTTTGGTATTTGATAGCTGCAGGAAGAATATGGTTTAATGCTAGGTCACCAATAATACGTCCTTCAATTTGAACTTTTTTCAAATAGTTTTCTAGTTCAATTTCGTGACGTGCTTCTAATTCAATATGGTTGTAAATACCATTTGATTCGAATAGGTGTTTTGCTTTGTCTGTAGTTAAAGCATCGAAAGCCAAAGGAGTGGTTTTGATATTTGGTAACCCCCTTCTTTCTGCTTCTTTAGCCCACTCTGCACTATATCCATCTCCTTCAAATAAAACATTTTTGCTTTCAACAATGTATTTTTGAATAACATGCATGATAGCAATTTCTTTTTTATCTCCTTTTTCAATTAAGCCATCAACATCTTTTTTGAATTGCTTTAATGTAGCAGCCAAAATAGTGTTTAAAGTAATCATAGGATTTGCACAGTTTGCAGTAGATCCAACCGCACGGAATTCAAATTTATTACCAGTAAAGGCAAAAGGAGAAGTTCTGTTACGATCTGTATTATCTAATAGCAATTCTGGAATGCTACGGTGTAAATCAAGTTTTAAAATTGCTTCGTCTTGTTCGTCGAATTTATCACCAACCCTTGTTTCAATATCCGCTAAAACTTTAGCCAAATATTGTCCAACAAATACAGAGATAATTGCTGGTGGCGCTTCGTTTGCACCTAAACGGTGGTCATTACCTGCAGATGCAATAGAGGCTCTTAAAATATCGGCATAATCATGAACTGCTTTGATGGTATTAACAAAGAAAGTCAAGAACATCAAATTGGTTTTTGGCGTTTTACCAGGAGCTAATAAATTAACACCAGTATCAGTTGCCATACTCCAGTTATTGTGTTTACCACTTCCGTTGATTCCTGCAAATGGTTTCTCATGAAGTAACACACGTAAATGGTGTCTTTTTGCAACACGCGTCATAATATCCATTAAAAGAATATTATGGTCAACTGCAATATTTACTTCTTCAAAAATAGGCGCACACTCAAACTGAGCAGGAGCAACCTCGTTGTGACGCGTACGTAAAGGAATACCTAATTTATAGGATTCTGATTCGTAGTCACGCATAAATGCATATACTCTTTCTGGAATAGAACCAAAATAATGGTCTTCTAATTGTTGTCCTTTTGCAGGAGCAGCGCCAAATACGGTACGACCAGCTTGTATTAAATCTGGACGTGCATTTGCTAAACCTTCGTCAATTACAAAATACTCTTGTTCCCATCCTAGGGTTGCAGTAATTTTTGTAACGTTTTTATCGAAATAGTTTGCAACGTCAACAGCAGATTTATTTAACGCTTCTAATGCTTTTAATAAAGGTGCTTTGTAGTCTAAAGATTCGCCAGTATAAGAAACAAAAATAGTAGGAATACACAAAGTTTTTCCGTGTCCAATTTCAATAATAAATGGTGGAGAAGAAGGATCCCATGCAGTATATCCACGTGCTTCAAAAGTTGCACGAATGCCACCGTTTGGAAATGAAGATGCATCGGGCTCTTGTTGAATTAATGCAGCGCCATCAAATTCTTCAATAGCAGTGCCATCGCTTTTTAATGTAAAAAATGAATCATGTTTTTCTGCAGTAGATCCTGTTAATGGTTGGAACCAGTGTGTAAAGTGCGTTACACCTTTACCTTCAGCCCAAGCGCGTAAACCGTTTGCAATACTTCCTGCAACACTACGATCAATTTTTTTGCCTCCTTTAATACTTGTTACAAGACTCTTATAAGCATCATCACTTAAAAACGCTCTGGCTGTTTTGATAGTGAATACATTTTCGCCAAAAATGGAAGTTATTTTAGGAGCAGCCACATTTAAACTGGAACTTTTTTCATTGGCCACTTTGTTGATGGCGTCGAATCTTAATGACATAGGAGCTGGTTTTAAGTTAAGAGATACTTAAAGGTAGGGGCATTTTAATAGCATATGTTGAAAAAAATTTCCCCATCTTTCAATAAAGATGGGGAAACAAGGAATTAAAGTTATATGTAGTTAAAACTATATGTTTGCCGTTTTTACAGTTGTAATAATTCTTGCTGCAACTTTGTAAGGATCAGCAGCTGAATTTGGTCTGCGATCTTCTAACCATCCTTTCCAGCCTTTTTCTACAGCTCCAATTGGAATACGAATTGAAGCACCTCTGTCTGAAACGCCAAAAGAAAAATCATGGATACTTGCAGTTTCGTGCTTACCAGTTAAACGTAAATGGTTATCAGCGCCGTATACTTCAATATGTTCCTTCACAAATGGACGGAAAGACTCACATATAATATCATAAGTACCTTTATTGCCACAAGTTCTTAATGTGGTATTAGAGAAATTTGCATGCATACCAGAACCATTCCAATCTAATGTTCCCAATGGTTTGCAATGCCAATTAATTGATACACCATGTGCTTCTCCTATTCTTTCTAATAAATAGCGTGCAATCCAAATTTGGTCACCTGCTTCTTTGGCTCCTTTAGAGAAAATTTGAAATTCCCATTGTCCAGCAGCTACTTCTGCATTGATTCCTTCAATGTTTAAACCTGCATCTATACATGCGTCTAAATGTTCTTCTACAATATTTCTACCATAAGCATTATTAGCACCTACAGAACAATAATAAGGTCCTTGAGGTCCAGGATATCCGCCTTCAGGGAATCCTAAAGGTTTATTGGTTAAAGGATTCCACAAGAAATATTCTTGTTCAAAACCAAACCAAAAATCATTATCATCATCTTCAATGGTTGCACGTCCATTAGATACATGTGCTGAACCATCGGAGTTCAAAACTTCGCACATAACTAAGAATGCATCTCTGCGAAGCGGGTCTTTAACAATAAAAACTGGTTTTAATAAGCAGTCACTTGATCCACCTGGTGCTTGTTCTGTTGAAGAACCATCGAAACACCACATATCACAGTCTTCCAACTTTCCAGAAAAATTCCTTTCAACTTTTGTTTTACTTCTCAATGATTGAGTTGGCTTATAACCATCGAGCCAAATGTACTCTAACTTAGAAACTGACATTAACACAAATTTTGATATTAAAAAATAAAATATATTATGTTTTGAATGTATAATTATTCAAAATTGAAACAAATTTAATCAATAATGGAATATTTATAAAAAATAATTTAGAAAAAATAAAAAAATCTAGCATAAATTTAATATATAATAATAATCATATATACGATTAGTATATTATTCTACTAAAAATGGAATTGATAAACAGAAGAATCATAGTCTTCAGTTTTAAATTATCAGTTGTTAGAAATTCAACATTCAGCTTATACAACACTTTTGTACCTTTGCGCCTTATTTAAAGATCAAGAAACAATAATGGAAATTACTGTCAATACAGCCAAGCAGCTAAGACTTACAGAAGCAGAATTCGAACTGATTAAAGAGAAACTAGGTAGAACCCCCAATTTTACTGAGCTATGTGCTTTCAGTGGCATGTGGAGTGAACACTGTAGTTATAAGAATAGTATTAAATGGTTAAAAACCCTTCCTCGTGATGGCGGTAGAATGTTGGTAGCTGCAGGCGAAGAGAATGCAGGGTTGATGGATATGGGAAATGGGTTTGGAGTAGTTTTTAAAATAGAAAGTCATAATCACCCAAGTGCCATCGAACCATTTCAAGGAGCGGCAACCGGTGTTGGCGGAATTCAACGTGATATTTTTACCATGGGAGCACGTCCTATTGCATCATTAAATAGTTTGCGTTTTGGAAATATTCAAGATAAAAAAACACAAAGATTATTAGCAGGTGTTGTACACGGAATTGGCCACTATGGAAATTGTTTTGGTGTACCAACTGTTGGTGGTGAAGTGTATTTTGAAAACTGTTATCATACCAATCCATTAGTGAATGCAATGAGTGTTGGAATTATGCGTTCCGATAAAATGATTAGTGCTACAGCAGAAGGTATTGGTAACCCTGTATTTTTTGTAGGAAGTGCTACAGGTAAAGATGGAATAGGTGGTGCTAGTTTTGCCTCTGCAGAAATTACGGCAGAAAGTACCGAAGAATTACCAGCCGTTCAAGTAGGTGATCCGTTCCAAGAGAAAAAATTATTAGAAGCTTGTTTAGAAGTAATTGATACCAATGCAATTGTTGGTATGCAAGATATGGGTGCAGCTGGAATTATTTGTTCTACTGCAGAAATGAGTGCCAAAGGTGGTGTAGGAATGCGTATTGATTTAGATAAAGTTCCTACGCGTCAAAAAAACATGAAAGCATGGGAATTGTTGTTGAGTGAAAGCCAAGAACGCATGTTGATTGTAGTAGAAAAAGGCAAGGAAGAAGCGGTATTAAAAGTATTTGAAAAATGGGATTTGAGTTGTAGTAAAATTGGAGAAGTAACCGGAGATGGCTTACTTAAATTTTATATGGATGGTGTTTTAGAAGCAGAAATCCCTGCTTATG
>JAPLEL010000065.1:0-968 GCA_026391415.1 Bacteroidota bacterium | reverse complement strand
GCTTATGAATTGGTATTAGGAGGCGGTGCACCACAATACACAAGAGAATATACTGAACCAAAATATTTTGAAAAAATAAAAGCTTTTTCAACAGATTCAATTCAAGACATTACTGATGTAAAAGCGGTAGCAGAAAAATTGATTCAAATTCCAAATATCGCTTCTAAGCGTTGGGTTTACACGCAGTACGATAGCATGGTTGGGGCAGGAAATGCTTCTACCAATGCACCAAGTGATGCATCTATTGTATTAGAAAAAGGTACTGGAAAAGCACTAGCAATTACTGTTGATTGTAATAGTAAATATGTATTTGCAGACCCTTATGTTGGAGCAATGATAGCAGTTGCAGAAGCTGCTAGAAATATTGTTTGTAGTGGTGCAGAGCCAATAGGCGTAACCAATTGCTTGAATTTTGGTAATCCTTATGATCCTGAAGTATATTATCAATTTGTAAAAGCAGTGACAGGTATGGGCGATGCTTGTAAGAAATTTAATACTCCAGTAACTGGTGGTAATGTAAGTTTCTATAATCAAAATCCAGACGGTCCTGTTTATCCTACACCAACTATTGGAATGGTAGGAATTTTAGACGATTTTAACAATCGCATGACACTTAATTTTAAAAATATTGGGGATACAATTGTATTAATTGGTCAACAACAAAACGATATTGGCTCTTCGGAATATTTACACAAATTAAACGGCGTTGAATATTCTCCAGCACCCTATTTTGATTTAGAAGAAGAGTTTAAAGTGCAACAATTTGTAGCTGCAATTATTAAAGAACAATTAATTGAAAGTGCACACGATATAAGTGAAGGTGGATTAGCCATTACATTATTAGAAAGCGGATTCCATAGCAATCTAGGTTTTAATATTTCTGCTACAGAATCTATTAGAAAAGATGCGTATTGGTTTGGCGAAGCACAAAGCAGGGTAGTGGTTTCTATTAATGAAAAACAACTTGA
>JAPLEL010000221.1 GCA_026391415.1 Bacteroidota bacterium | reverse complement strand
TGATGATTATTTTCAACAACAGTAAGTACGGTGTCTTCATTTACAAATCTTACCGTATCATCTATATGACCATCAGTGTCATCACCTACTATTCCATCAGCAACCCAAAGTATTTGTTCTGCTCCATAATAATCATGTAAATATTTTTCAATACTTGCTTGATTTAAAGAAGGGTTTCTATTTTCATTTAATAAGCAACAAGTAGAAGTTAAAATAGTGCCTTTGCCATTGAATTCTACCGATCCTCCTTCCATTACAATGCCTGGATGAAATACAGGTAAATTAAATTCCTTACCAATTAAGGTTGGAATAATATCGTCTAAATCATAAGGTGGATATTTGTTTCCCCAAGCATTATAATTCCAGTCAACGATTACTTTTTTTTGTTCCGCTTTGTTATTAATTAAAAAAGCAGGCCCATGATCTCTACACCAAGCATCATTGGTAGGATGTATGAAAAAACTTACTTGATTTAAATTAACGTTAGCTTTTGATAAATGATTGATTGCGTTAGCTTTCATTGCTTCATCCACTACATTAATTCTAACTTTTTCACTCTCTGCTAAATACTTTACAAACAAAGCATAATTAGGATAGATGGATTCAATTTTTCCTGGCCAACTAGCTTCTTTGTGCGGCCAACTTAACCAAGTTGCTTCATGAGGTTCAAACTCTGCAGGAAATCGATATCCTAAACTAGCGGGTAAAATACCCTTTGTATTATTCAATAACATAATCAAATCAATAGCAGTATACAATAATTAGTCTTCGTCTATAAAGCGTTGGGTGATAGGTTGATAAGAATCAATACGTCTATCACGCATAAAAGGCCAATGCGTTCTATATTTATCGGTAAGCTCGGTATCAATTGGAATAATAGCAATTTCTTCTTCGTCGTGAGAAGCTTTGTACAAAAGGGTTCCAAAAGGATTACTCACAAATGATCCACCCCAAAATTGCATGGCACCATTCTGTTCTAAACCAACCCTATTAACACTTACCACGTGTACGCCATTGGCAACTGCATGACTTTTTTGAATGGTTTGCCAAGCATTGTATTGCTCTGTATTAGTTGCTTCGTTTTGTTCGGTAGACCAACCAATGGCAGTTGGATAAAATAATATTTCAGCACCCATCAATGCCGTAATTCTAGCAGCTTCTGGATACCATTGATCCCAACAAATTAATACGCCAAGGGTTGCAAATTTTGTTTTAAAAACTTTGTAGCCTAAATCGCCTGGAGTGAAATAAAATTTTTCGTAATAAGCAGGATCGTCAGGAATATGCATCTTACGATACTTACCTAAATAAGTTCCGTCTGCATCAATTACTGCAGTGGTATTATGGTATAAACCTTGTGCTCTTTTTTCAAATAAAGAGGCGATGATTACTACATTTAGTTCAGCAGCCAAACTACTGAAAATATTTGTTGAAGGTCCTGGTACAGGTTCTGCTAATAAAAAATTTTCGTACAATTCTGTATCACAGAAATACAAGGAACCAAACAGTTCTTGTAAACAAATAATCTGAGCACCTTTTTGTGCAGCATCTTTAATTTTACTGATTGCTTTTTCTAAATTATTTTCTTTAGACGCAGTACAGCTCATTTGAATAAGACCAACAGATACAATAGACATACACTATCAATTATTAAGTTAGAAATCAAATTTTATCTTACTAAATTTTAGGTAGG
>JAPLEL010000060.1 GCA_026391415.1 Bacteroidota bacterium | reverse complement strand
TTTTTTAACAGACTTTAGGGCGCATGGTAATAGTGAAGGAGAGGTTTGCACCGTAGGCGTAAATGAATCTAACGATGTAAAATCAGCGTATGATTTTATTAAATCAAAAGGCGAAAAAAATATTATTTTGTATGGGATATCGCTGGGTGCATCAACTATATTAACAACTTTTAATCGGTTCCCAATAAGACCCGCTAAAGTAATTCTAGAAATGCCTTTTGGTACTTTATTAGATGGGGTAGAAGGGCGTTTAAAAATAATGCATATTCCGTCTGAACCTATGGGCGTTTTGTTAACTTTCTGGGGCGGAATAGAGCAAGGTTTTTGGGCATTTGGTCATAGCCCTGAAAATTATGCCAATAATATCAGTTGTCCTGTTTTGTTGCAATGGGGTATTAATGATATTAGGGTTACTGAAAGAGAAACCAATACCATTTATAAAAACTTAGCAAGTCGTAATAAAATGATGATTAAATATGCGCGTTCAGGTCATCAAAGTCTTTGCAAAAATGAAAATGAAAAATGGATGAAATCTGTCAGTGAATTTTTAAATCAGTAATTTTTTAATGATTACCAATTACTAAATCGTAATCCAACAACATAAGGGGTTTGGTCTATTCTTGTAATATCTTTTTGCAATTTATTTAAGCTATAAGAGCCGTAGAATTTTATAGGGCCTAAACCAATTTCTGCAATACTTGCTACACGCCAAGGTTCGAAATTAAAATCGCCTTTTATTTTTTGTTTGCCTCTTTCGGCACTAATTTGTTTGTTGCGACTTTGCAATAAATAGCCAGCGCTCAATCCTACACTAAAATTTAAACTTCGATGTTTGTTTGGGTTTGTGTTAATATTTAGCATCAACGGAACCGTAATATAATTTAGAAACAATTTATTTTTAGTGAATGAAATAGAATCATTGTAAACAAAGGGTTGTGCGTCTTTACGATAACTAATACGAGTATCATACCTATAATTATACATCTCTGATCCTAAGCCATATTTTAAATTGACAATGTGCTTGTAGAGGTTTCTTTTTTGCAGGAACAACCAAATATTAAAGTTGCTAGATTTACCTGTATTTAATTGGTAAGTATTTTGATTTGGTTTACCATCTTGGCTACGAAATGTTTTTAAATAAGGGCCCGCTTGTGCACTAGTATAATCGGTATTGTCTCTTGCATTGGCAAAACCCAAATCCATAATCCACCAATTAGTACTAATATTATTATTGGCTCTATTCCGTTTAACAATTGTTATATCAACTGTTTTATCCCAATCTTTCATAATACTATTGTTGCTATTAGTAGCTGCCCCTTTGTTCTTTTTTACAATAATAAAATTGCCAACATGTACTGTATCGATTCTGCTACTATCTTTTTGGGCAATAGCCATTAAGGAGCATTGTGTAAAGGCAATAAAAAATAATAAATGTTTCATATTTCGGAATTAAAATATAAATAGGTAAAAAAAATAAAAGCCCCAAATAGAGCTTTTAAAATTATTAATAATTAATGACTTGTTCCTGAATAGAGGCCGGAATTTCGCGCCATTCGTATTGTTGGTTACGTAATTGGGGTTCAAATCCTGCTTCTTTAATAGCTTCTTGGATGGTTTTATAAGTAAATCGGTGAGGGGCTCCAGCAGCACTAACCACATTTTCTTCAATCATAATTGAACCAAAATCATTGGCACCAGCACGCAAACAAATTTGCGCTGTTTGTTTTCCTACCGTCAACCAACTTGCTTGAATGTTTTTAATATTTGGCAACATGATTCGGCTAATAGCTATCATTCGAATATATTCATCGGGGGTAGTTAAATTTTGAACACCTCTAATGCGTGTTAGTAAAGTATCTACATCTTGAAAAGTCCATGGAATAAATGCTAAGAACCCTTTTGCTTCTGCAGGTTTTCTACTTTGTACTTCGCGAATTCTAACCAAATGAATAAATCGCTCTTCAATGGTTTCAACGTGTCCAAACATCATAGTGGCACTAGTGGTAATGTTTAGATTATGTGCTTGGTGCATTACTTCTAACCACTCATCTGCGCCACATTTACCTTTAGAGATTAAACGCCTAACACGGTCTACCAAAATTTCTGCACCAGCACCAGGCAAAGAATCTAAACCAGATTCTTGCAAGGCCTTCAATACATCGTGGTGGCTCATTTTTTCTAATTTGCTAATATGCGCCACTTCTGGGGGTCCGAGTGAGTGGAGTTTTAAATTTGGATATTCTTGTTTAATGGCCCGAAATGTTTTGGTATAAAAATCCAAACCTAATTCGGGGTGATGTCCTCCTTGCAATAACAATTGGTCTCCACCAAACTGAAGGGTTTCTTCAATCTTTTTTCTATAAGTGGGCATATCCGTAATATAGGCATCTGCATGACCAGGTATTCTATAAAAATTACAAAACTTACAATTGGCAATACATACATTGGTAGTATTTACATTACGGTCAATCTGCCAAGAAACCTTACCATGTGGTACTTGTACTTTGCGCAATTCATCGGCTACATGCATTAATTCTGTTAAGGGTGCATGTTCAAATAAAAACATCCCTTCTTCAATACTAAGGAATTCAAATGCCAAGGCTTTTTTGTAGAGTTCCGCTAATTGCATCATATTATAATTTTCTAGTTGCAAAGTTAAGGCCAATCGGGATAAATAGTTTTTTATAGCACAAACTGCTTTTTAGTGTGGCAGTTGCTTAATTTGCAGCTTCTTTCAAGAAACTTATGATAACATTTCAACGATTTGTATTAGAAAATGGCCTTAGGGTGTTGGTACACGAAGACAATTCCACCCCAATGGCGGTGATTAATGTATTATACGATGTGGGTGCACGTGATGAAAATCCTGAGCAGACTGGATTTGCACATTTATTTGAGCACTTAATGTTTGGCGGCAGTATTAATATTCCAGATTATGATGGGCCCTTGCAAAAAGCAGGTGGCGAAAACAATGCTTATACTACCAACGACCTTACCAATTATTATTGCCAAGTGCCTGTTCAAAATTTGGAAACTGCATTTTGGTTAGAAAGCGATCGAATGCTAAGCCTTGCGTTTAGCGAAAAAAGTTTATCGGTTCAGCGTAAAGTAGTTTGCGAAGAATTTAAGGAGCATTATATCAACAAGCCCTATGGTGATCTTTGGCATAAAATGCGCACCCTAGCTTATTCGGCGCATCCATACCGTTGGATGACCATTGGTAAAGAATTAAAACATGTAGAAGATGCTAAAATTGAAGACGTAAAAGCATTTTTTAAAAAACACTATTGTCCTGCAAACGCTATTTTAGTGGTAGCGGGTCCTATGCCAGCAGCAGAAGTAATGGTATTGGTAGAAAAATGGTTCGGGTCAATTCCAATGGGTGAAAAATATGTACGCAATCTTCCGGTAGAACCCCCTCAAACAGAAGCGCATCGACTAACTATTAATGCCAATGTTCCGGTAGATGCATTTGTAAAAACTTGGCATATGTCGGGGCGCTTACAAGATGGATATTATGTAGCAGATTTATTAACTGAAATACTTGGTGGCGGTGGATCTTCGCGATTGTTTCAAGCACTTGTAAAAGAGCAACAATTGTTTTCTGGTATTGATTGCTATCATTACGGCAGTGTAGATCCAGGACTATTTACTATTGAAGGAAAGTTAGTAAAAGGGGTTGATATGGCTAAGGCCGAAGCGGCAGTAATGGCGCAAATTGAACGCATAAAAAATGAATGGGTAAGCGAGCAAGAATTACAGAAAGTAAAAAACAAAACCGAAAGTGTGATGGCTTTTGAAGATATGGGTGTTACCAGTAGGGCAGGCAGTTTGGCTTTTTATGAATTATTAGGAGATGCTAATTTAATGAATACCGAATTAGAAAAATATTACACAGTTACGCAAGCAGATTTGTGTGATTATAGCAAAACATTGTTTGCAGAAACCAATAGTAATACGGTTTGGTATTTGAGTCAGCAATCTTAAAAAAAGATTCAGATGTAAAAAATAAAAAGGGGCAGTATCATTCAATGATACTGCCCCTTTTATTCATCTAGTAATTTAAACAAACGGCGCTTTTACCACTTTTGCTTTTACCAATGTATTTCTAATATCAATATAAATTTCTGAATCAATACTTGCAAATGGGGTAGCCACATATCCTAAACCAATTGCTTTAGAAAGTGTTGGTGCTTGCGTTCCGCTAGTTACTACGCCAATGGCATTTCCAGCAGCATCTTTAATGATATAATCGTGGCGAGGAATACCGCGTTCTAGCATTTCAAATCCTACTAATTTTTTTGAAACTCCTTCGGCTTTTTGTTTTTCAAAAATAGCTTTTGAGGTAAAGTCTTTGGTGAATTTGGTAATCCATCCAAGGCCAGCTTCCATAGGAGAAGTAGTATCATTAATATCGTTACCGTATAAGCAATAACCCATTTCTAAACGAAGTGTATCGCGAGCACCTAAACCAATTGGCTTGATTCCTGCAGCTGCGCCTGCTTCAAAAATGGCATCCCAAATTTTGTCTGCAGCTCCATTGGCATCTTCGAAATATATTTCTACCCCACCAGATCCGGTATAGCCTGTTGCACTGATAATTACATTTTCAACACCAGCAAATAAGCCACGTACAAATGTGTAGTATTTTAAATTCATGATATCTACATCACACAAGGGTTGTAGAATTTTATTGGCATTGGGTCCTTGAATAGCCAATAAGCAAGTGTGGTTGCTGATATTATGCATTTCAACACCATTGGTATTAAAACTGCTAATCCAATTCCAATCCTTTTCAATATTAGAGGCATTCACCACCAACATGTACACTTTGTTTTGCTCCATACAATACACAATCAAATCATCTACTATTCCACCTTCTTTGTTGGGTAAGCAACTGTATTGTGCCTGACCATCGGTAACTTTTGATGCATCATTCGACGTAACCCTTTGTATTAAATCGAGCGCCATTGGGCCTTTCAAAATAAATTCACCCATATGACTTACATCGAATACACCTGCGTTATTTCTAACAGCAGCATGCTCATCGTTAATACCAGTATAGCTGATAGGCATATTGTATCCAGCAAATTCAGCCATTTTTGCACCTAGTGCAATGTGTTTTTGTGTAAATGCGGTTGATTTCATGGTCTCTTTGAATAAGGCCGCAAATTCGGATTTTTATTTTTATAATCCCATCCATTTTTTTAAACGGATTATAGCACCAATTTCATCAGTAATAATTTTGATGTTTCCAGCAGTTCGTTTGAAAGTAATTTAGAACTAGAAAGGCCTGGTGCGGTATAAGAAACCACTTTTTTATAGCGCGATTGGGTAGTGTCTAATGGCTTGTCTAATTCTTTTTTTAACTCCTCCGCCTCTTTTCTTTTACGCTCGTACTCTTTTTGTAATTCTATTTTACTTTTTTTATAATCTTCAATGACTTTATTGTCTCCGTCATGGTCGTCATTATTGTTGTCGATATTGGATTGATTCAATTGTTTTAATCCCTTATTAGTCATGATGTATTCGGTGCCACTATTCCAACGGTTTGATTCTTCCCAGTCGGTATCTAAATCCCAATCATTGTGGGTATTGATTGAAAAATGGTTCAAACGCCTACGAACACTATTGTCAATTACAATTCTTTTTCCAATGGGTACCTGAATATTTAATACAACACCTTGGTTGCGAAAATGATTTCCTTTTTTCAATGAGAATCCCTGGTGTAAATACAGATTACTGTCTTGTTGGTTAATATCATAATTCATCTCTTTGATATTATTTAGTGCGTTCAATTCGTCTGAACCACTACTAAATTGTGTTGCTGTAATATGGTAATTAGAATCCGAACTTTTTCTAATATGCACTTGTATATTATTTATGACCAAACTATCCTTATTCATACTTAATACGCCATTGATTTTCATCCAGCCTCTAATTACTTTCGTCTTGTTTTCTGGTACTGAAACATAGAGTTTTCCTGTGGATGGTTGTGCAATGGAATAATCTTGTTTGTCTCTAGCAGATGCATTAAAATTTTCTGTAATCATTGATAACAATACAATCGCCGATATTAAACCAATCACCCATAATCCAACAAAACTAATACCCACTGCTTTGTGCGCAGATTTCATTCCCATAATTTGTCTGATCAGCCAACTGAAAAGTGCCATAATAGGAACACCAATAAATAATGCCAACGTAGTCCAAGCAAGCATGTTTTGCCAGTATCCTTCTAAAAAGAAATTCTTTCCGGGAAAAGCTCCGAAAGCCGCTACTACTAATGCTATCAAGCTTAACAATAAGGCAAAAGAAATAACGCCAGCTATCAATAAAAAGAATGCTTTAAAAATAAAACCAATGATTTTAAAAATGCCCAAGCTATTTTTTTTAGCGGCATTTTTTACTTCTCCTCCAAATTGTTGGCTTTTTTCTGATACTGTTTGTGAGAAATCTTTTTTAAATTCTTTTGCTTTGGCACCCAATTCGCCACTCCATTTTTCTGCACGATTTTTAAAACCTTCTAAGTCTTCTTGAATGGTATTTTTGATGGTATTGAGGTCTACTTTTTCGCCACGCATTTCTAATTTTTCTGAGGCACTATTTGCTTCTGGAATGACCCACCATAATATGGCGTAAACCACAAATAATGATCCGCCAAATGATCCGTATAGGAAGGAAGAAAATCTATCTTCATCAAACCAAAATGAATGGCGTAAAATACCAGAGAAAATGCCACTAATTAAAGGTATTGCAAATACCAACCTTGGAATCCAAATGGCAATATCAAAATAAGCAGCTATACCGCTTGCTACACCTGCAATGACTCTTTCGTCGGGATTGCGATATAAGCGTTTGGTAGCCTGTGTAATTTGTAAATGCTTAGATGGTAATACGATCCATAATATTAGATATAACATTATCCCTGTTCCAAATCCAAAAACGAGTAGTGCAAAAAACAAACGCACAATGGTTTGGTCAATTCGTAAATAATTAGCAATGCCACTACAAACGCCACCTAATAATTTATCGTTATCGTCTCGGTATAATCGGCCGCGCGAAAATTCATTATTATTATAGGAATAGTTAGCGTCTGCTTGTTTGCTATTGCTACTAGTTTGCGCACTAATAGTTGGATCATTACTTTCAAAATCTTCTGGACGGCCCATACTAGCAATAATGCCATTAACAGTTTCGTCAGTTACACAAGTATTTCCTTTTTTTAAACTCTCGCTAAAAAGTTCTGCAATACGTCCTTCAATATCATTTATAATTTCGTCTCCTCCCTCTTCTTTTGCAAAGAATTTTCGTAAACTATCAACATACTGTTTTAATATATCGTAAGCAGAATCTTCAATGGGTATTACCCTGCCTTGGAAGTTTATATTAATTACTTTTTTCATGGTACTATTTTTTGTTGTTAAGCGGCTGATTCGTTTTCTTGTGTGTTGGTTGGCGCTGGTGGTGCTTGCGTTAATAGTTGCACTGCATCGGCTAGTTCTTTCCAGGTTCTTTCTAATTCACCATAGAATTCCAAACCAAGATCTGTCATTACAAAATATTTGCGTGGCGGTCCGCTATTGCTTTCAACCCAGCGATAATTTAAAAGCCCTGCATTTTTTAAACGGGTTAGCAAAGGGTAGAGGGTGCCCTCTAAAATATTTAAATTGGCCGATTTCATTCTTTCTACTAAATCACTCGGATAAACTTCACCTTGGCGAATAATAGATAAGATGCAAAATTCCAATACGCCTTTTCGCATTTGACTCTGTGTATTCTGAATGTCCATGTTCGGTGTTTTGAAACACAAAGATGTAGTTTTATTTAGTACTATGCAACACATAGTACCTAGTTAATTATGGTAATTGGTTAAAACTTGTAATGAAAAATATCTAAATAATTGAAAATCAATATAATAAGAGTAGTAAAATATTTTTTTAGTTTGATAAAAGGGTCCAAAAACTTATAAATGGTAAAATTTTTGACTGAATTGCTGTTTTTTGCACTTAAAATATATTTATTGTATTTGTACGATATAATTAATAACTAGCATCACTGTTTATGCCAAAAAGCCAATGGTAGAAAAATCAGTTTGTACACCAGGTTCTGGATGTTGTTAATTTATTAGTATGAAGAAAAAATTATTATTTGTTTGCGTAGAAAATAGTAATCGTAGCCAAATGAGTCAGGCTTTTGCTACTATTCTTGGTGGAGTCGATGTGGAAGCCTATAGTGCAGGAAGTAAGCCTAGTGGAATAGTGAATCCAAAAGCCATTGCAGCAATGCGGGAGTTGGGGTATGATCTTGGCTTACACGATAGTAAATCTTTGGATGAAGTGAAATCGTTTGCGCCTTTTGATGCAGTAGTAACAATGGGTTGTGGAGATGCTTGTCCTTGGATGCCAGCCAAACAATTTATTGATTGGCAAATACCAGATCCAAAGCATATGGAGCCCGAACAATTTAATGAAGTCCGTGATTTTATTAAAGGGAAAGTGAAAGACTTATTAGCCACGCTATGATTTAGTAGGATATTTTTTTACACTACTTTCAACTCATAAAAATCATCTGGATTCAAATATTTTACGGCAAGCGCTTGTAATTCTTCTGCACTTACATTTCTTACAGTAGCCAAGCTGTTATAGAAATATTCGGCTGTTACATTGTTTAAAATATAATTTTTCCAACGGGCAATAATTTGAAAAGGACCATCTAAATCGCCAAGTAATGAGCCTATCATATAATTGCGAACAAGGTCAAGTTCTTCTGCATCAATGGTTTCATTGCGTAAAATTTCCATTTCTTTATATACTTCACTAATGGTTGCATCTGCTACATCTCTGCCCGCTTCTGTACTAACTAACCAAGCGGTATTGTGTAAATGGTTTTGAATAAAACTGTGTATGCCATAAGTATAACCTTTGTCTTCGCGAATATTACTCATTAGGCGTGATCCAAAAAATCCACCAAATAAATTATTTAAAATTTGCACTTTCGAAAAATCGGGATGGTGTCTATTAGGAAATGGGCGCGCTATTCTAATGGCAGTTTGAACGCCATCTGCGTCGTTAGTAATGCTATATTTTTTTTCAATAGCAGGTACTTGTAAAATTGGCTTTAAAACAACTTCATTTTGATTAAATGGTAATTGCCCTAATTCTTTATTTAACAATGCTTCGGTATCTGGCAAAAGTTTTCCTGCTACAAATACCAAACATTTTCCATTGGTATAATATTTTTTATAAAAATCAATTAAGTCTTGTTGTTGTAATTCGTTGAAATCATTGGCCGAAGTATATTTTCCGTAAGGATGATTAAATCCATACACATATTCATCAATTAATCTATTAGCAATAAAATCGCATTTTTTTAAATTGACTTCTAATCTTTGTTTTTGATTTTGTTTGTAAATACCTAATTCAGATTCAGGAAATATGGCATCGGTTAGCAACTCTGTTACTACGGGTAATAATTTACTTAAGTGTTTATTTAAGCAGTGTAGGGTGATGGTAGCTGTTTCATTAAAACAACTCCTACTCAAATAAGCACCATGAAACTCAAAATGTTCGTTAATGGCAAATGCATCTTTTTTGTTCGTGCCATTTTTTAATAAATGATTGGTAGTGGCTGCTACAATGTTTTTTTGTTCGTGCCAGTTCCCTGCAAAAAAAACCAATTCCACCATCACCACTTCTTCTGCGCCAGCATCAATACTATAAACAGTGGTGCCATTGTCTAGCGTATATGAATGATAGGGTTTTAACTGTACATCAAATTCAACTGCGTCTTTTATATCTGGTGCTAGTGTTCTATTGGGCGTCATATTGTGGGTCATTAACTGCAAAAATAGTTGATTCAATTGCGCAACAATGCTAAATCATTAATATTTCGCCGCTTTTATTGTTTGAAGCCTTACTAATTTGGGCTTTGCCGAACAATTAGGTACTGGCCTCCTTCAAGTGCTAGATAGCCATAATCGTAACAATAATAGTATTGGTGCCCTTTTTTATTAGCCTGACAATGGGTACTGTATTTAAATAAGAATCCTTTTTCTTGCAATTGTTGTTGGGTGGTTTTTGAATGCGTGGCCTTACTTCGCATTAATGAGGCAAGAATCCGTCGATTTTTTTGTAAAAGATGATTAATTCGTCGGATGTAATTGTTGTTGCAACTATGCAGTTGGTTATTGTAATTATTTCTACAATAATCATTGCAGAACTTTTTATCTGTTCTTCCTTTAACGGGCTTGCTACAACTAATACATACTTTAGTAATTGTATTCATGCAGTTGGTTTTAATTTTGCTTAAACAAAACTAAAATACCTACTTGCCATCAAGTTTTTACACGGGATAAAATCATTTTAGGGCTGAAATCAACCCTATTTTAATAACGCAGTAGCACACCACAACACAACGGCTTGGCCATGCATGTCTCCAATATTTCTTTTACGATCGTTATAATATTGGCGGTCATTTTTTTTGTTGGTTCCTTCGCAAACTTCACGGGTGTCGCCATTTTCATTAATATAATTCACCATTCCTAACCAACTTTTTCTTGCAGCTACACCATAAATTTTTTTATCTAACCAACCTTGTTTTACGCCTGTTATGAGTGCAAAACCAAACATCCCTGAACTAGACATTTCTGCCCAAGAACTTGTATCATCAATAATTTGATTCCACATGCCTTCTTTGGTTTGGTATTGCAAGAGGGAAGCCATCATTTTTAAATAGCCATCTACTATTCTAGGTCTATCCGGATGAGATGCTGGTAAACACAATAATAGTTCTGTCATACCTACTGCAAACCAACCATTTCCCCTTCCCCAAAAAAATGGCACATCGGGCGCATGATAAAATAATCCATTGGGTTTTTGAAGAGAGTCTAAATATAAAACGGCTTCTTTTGCAGCTTGGTCAATATATTTTATGTTGCCAGTAGCATGGTAAGCTTGTGTTTGCACCACTGTAATCATAAACATATCATCTACCCATAACCTTGTTTGCCAGCTATAGCCAGCATCATGGTATTTTTTTGCTTGTGCATTTATATTTACGCCTGTTGTTGGAAGTGTAAATGATTTTTCGGCATATTTCAATCCAATGGGTAAATATTTTTGTTCTTTGGTTTGTAAATACATGCCAAGTGGTACTGCGCCAAAAACGGTATAGTCTACATGAATAGCAGGCGGCATCATGGTAGAATCTTTTTTGAAAAAAGGATCAAACCGTTCTGTTAATTGCAATGCTAGTGTATTGTCTTTTGTTGCTTTTGCAAAATTCAGCGCGCCATACCAGGTGCATGTTTCAGGATAACTAATCCATTTTGGAGGAAAACTATATCCAAAATTAGTATGTGGTGTGGCTATAAAATGTTGCGCCACCAAAGAGCCGATTTCTTTTGGTGTTTTTCCTTTTGGAAAATATTTTAAATCGTAACTAGCTTTATTTTGAGCAGTTGCACTCATTAAAAAGAAGCCAATGATAGCCAATAATACAATGTGTAATTTATATGGACGGGGTTTGCTATTCATGGTATTAAAAACTCGTTTTGTTTTAACATGAAACAAGTTAAAACAAAACGAGCGTTTTTATCAGTTGAATGTTAGACTTATTTTTCTATTGCTAATATTTCTACTTCAAAAATAAGGGTAGAACCGGGTTCAATTGTTGGTCCTGCAGAACGATCGCCATAAGCAAGTTCTGAAGGAATATATAATTTCCATTTGCTACCAACAGTCATTAATTGTAATGCTTCTGTCCATCCTGGTATAACACCGTTTACTGGAAAACTTATTGGTTCGCCTCTATCAACTGAGCTATCAAATACAGTTCCGTTAAGAAGTGTACCGTGGTAATGACATTTTACTTTATCTGTTAAGGTAGGCTTAGCGGTATCAGTGCTATTTTTAATGACTTCGTATTGCAATCCGCTTTTAGTGGTAATAACACCTTTGCGTTTGCCATTTTCAGCTAAAAATTTCGTTCCTTCTGTTTTGCCTTTGATTGATTTTTGCGCACTTGCTTTTTGCTGGTATTCGCCAATGCATTTGTCTAAAACATCTTCTGCAATAACTAGTTTTTTATTTTGTAAAACATCATTCATTGCTTTTTGAAAAATAGCCATATCTAATTTATCGAAGCCTTGTGTTTTTAGCGTTTGTGCAATTCTTGCACCCAATGCATAACTCGCACTATCAATATTGTTTCTATACGACGAAATGGCTTGTGCTAGTTTAGTTGCAATTTTAGTGGTACTTGAAGCAGCGCTTGATGTGGCAGCTTTAACTGTAGTAGCAGGTTTTGTAGCAGTTGCAGTAGTAGCTGGTTTTACAGCTGTTGGTTTAGCAGGTTGCTGTGCAATGGCTGCTGTTGAAAGTAAAACACCCGTAAGGGCAATAAAAATTTGTTTCATATGTATTTTTCTTGTGGGGATAAAAATAGGGAATTTATAAATCTATTGCAAGCGAAGGCTCGTTTATTTTGTTGCTGCTGGGCCAATTAATTGATGAATAGCCTGATTTACTTTTTCAAATTCAAATTTTAATAATACTTGATCCATCATTAGTTTAATTTGGGTATTGCAAAGATTACCCATACTGCCTTCATGCACATGGTTTAAGTTGGTATTATGCTCGAACTTACCTGCTTCAATTAAAGCACCTACTTGTTTATAAGCATCACGGAATGGAACGCCTTGTAGTACCAATTCGTTTACTGCTTCTACACTAAACGCATATTTGTATTTTGAATCTTGTAAAATAGCTGGTTTAATACTAATATTCTCAAGCATTAAATGGGCCATTTCAATACAATCTTTCAGTGTTTGAAAGGCTGGAAACAAATGTTCTTTTAGTAATTGCAAATCTCTATGGTAACCAGATGGCAGGTTGGTAGTCATCATGGTTATTTCGTTAGGCAATGCTTTGATTCGATTACAATGAGAACGAATCAATTCAAATACGTCTGGATTTTTTTTATGCGGCATAATACTTGAACCTGTAGTTAGTTCTGCAGGAAAACTAACAAAGTCAAAATTTTGGTTTAAATACAAACACATATCCATACTTAATCTAGCCAAGGTTTCAGCAATATTTGCCATTGCTTGTGCAGTAATGCGTTCTGCTTTTCCCCTGCCCATTTGTGCGTAAACCACATTGTAATTTAATTCTGCAAATCCTAGTAATTCTGTGGTGAGTGTTCTATTAATAGGAAAAGAAGAACCATAGCCAGCAGCGGAACCTAGTGGGTTTTTATTCACTACTTGGTATGCACCATTAAGTGTAATTAAATCATCTACTAAAGATTCTGCATAAGCACCAAACCACAATCCAAAAGAAGAAGGCATGGCTAATTGCAAATGCGTATAGCCTGGTAATAATTGGTCTTTGAATTTTTCGCTTTGTGTAAGTAGTAATTCAAAGAAGGGTTGAATAGCGGAAACTAATTGTGCAATTTCGCTGCGTAAAAATAGTTTTACATCAACCAGCACTTGGTCGTTCCTGCTTCTAGCACTGTGTATTTTTTTTCCTGTATCGCCAAGGGCTTTGGTTAATAATAATTCTACTTGTGAGTGAATATCTTCTACTTCTGCTTCAATAGTTAGGTTACCATTAATGGCTTGTGCGTAGATGCATTGTAATTCAAGTACCAATACCGCAGATTCTTCTGCAGTAAGCAAGCCTACGGTAGCCAACATTTTTGCATGGGCTATATTGCCTAACACATCAAATGGTGCAAGTAATAAATCAAATTCCTTGTCTTTTCCAACAGTAAATTTTTCTACTGCTGCTGATACTGTTGTGTTTTTTTGCCAAAGTTTCATGAAGCAATTACTTTATCAATTAAATCAATGTATAGTTGAATGCCTGTACCTATTTCTGCTATAAAAATATATTCATCTGCAGAATGACTTCGTGCAGAATCGCCGGGCCCTAATTTTAAAGTAGGAAAAGGCATTAATGCTTTGTCGGATGTAGTAGGAGAGCCATAATAAGGTAATCCTAAATCAATTCCTGCTTTTATTAATGGATGGTCAAGTGCAATAGAAGTAGATCGTAATCGACTGCTTCTTGGCTGTACATCACAAGTAGTATTTGCTTTAATGGTGTCCAATACTTCTTCAAAAGTATACAACTCATTCACCCGAACATCGGTTGTAAATTTGCACTCGCTTGGCACTACATTGTGCTGGGCACCTCCGTTAATAATGGTTACACTCATTTTCATAGGGCCTAATAAATTCGATACTTTTTCGAATCGATAATCGATGAACCATTGAATGTCTTTGATTGCTTTGTAAATAGCATTATCACCTTCTTCACGAGCCGCATGACCTGGTTTTCCATGAGCGGTACAATCTAACACTAGCAAACCTTTTTCGGCAACTGCCATTCTTAACAAGGTTGGTTCGCCAACTATTCCACAATCTATTTTTGGTAAACGATCTAATAATATTTCTACTCCATTATGACCAGATATTTCTTCTTCGGCTGTTGTAGCCAACACCAAATTATAAGCTAAGTTTTCTTGTTGGTAGTAGTGTAAAAAAACAGCAATTAATGAAACCAAACATCCGCCAGCATCATTACTGCCTAAGCCATATAATTTTTCGTCTTTTACATTTGGATCAAATGGGTTTAAGGTATAAGCTTTATTGGGCTTTACAGTATCGTGGTGTGAGTTGAGCAATAGCGTTGGCTTTGCCGGATTAAAATATTTGTTTTTTGCCCATACATTATTGAGGTAACGAAATACGGTTACCCCTTTTGATTGTAAAAAATTTTCAATCAAATCTGCGGTGTTGTCTTCTTCTTTGCTAAATGAAGGTGTTGCAATTAGTTTTTTTAATAAACCAATGGCATCTTCTGTAAGCGTTGATATGCTATTACTGTTAGTCATTTTAAAATCCTTTTGTAGTGCATTAATATTAATGCGCTACGGTATGTTGAATAGTAGTTCCTGCTTTTCCTACTATTAATAATTCAATCATTTCTGCTTTACCAATAATTACTTTTGTCACGCCACTATTAATGGCCGCAAAAGCATTGTCTAATTTTGGAATCATTCCAGCAAATATTAATGCTTTTTCTTTGAGCGTTTGGTATTCCTCTTTGTTAATGGAAGAAATAACAGTACTGTCGTTGTTGGCATCTAACAAAACCCCATTTTTTTCAAAACAATACAACAATGATACTGCGTAGTTATTACTCAAAGCCACTGCAATAGATTGCGCAATGGTATCGGCATTGGTATTTAATAGTTGGCCATTACCATCATGTGTAATAGGGGCAATAACAATGGCAATATCTTTTTGCAATAAAGGAAGTATAGCATTTGTATTCACAGAGTCTACATCACCTACAAATCCATAGTCTATTCCTTTTGAATCGGCGGGTAATCTTTTGTGTGCTTTCATTAGGTTAGCATCTGCTCCAGTAAATCCAATGGCATTATTGTTATTGGCTTGTAGTTGTGCTACGATATTTTTATTTATATAGCCTGCATACACCATTGTAACAATTTTTAGTGTAGCAGCATCTGTAATTCTTCTGCCATCTACCATTGCTTGTTCAATGCCTAAATCTTTTGCAAGTTGTGTGGCTAATTTTCCGCCACCATGTACCAATATTTTTTTTCCTTTAATAGCGGCAAAATCTTTTAAAAATAAAGCTAGTTTATTGTTGTCGTTAATAATATTTCCACCAATCTTTACTACATACAATGCTTCTTTCTCCAGATTACTGGCAGTAGCATTAATAATAGTTGTTTGGTTTTGACCAGTCATTTTCTATTATTTTTTATCCATTAAAATTTCAGACAAAACTGCTTGTGCTGCCCAAACCCTATTGCCTGCTTCTTTGCTAACCAAACTATGTGGTCCGTCTAATATTTCATCGCTCAATTCTATATTTCTTCTAACAGGCAAACAGTGCATTACTTTTGCTTGATTGGTTATTGTCATTTTTTCTTCTGTTAACATCCAACTAGGATCATTTTCGTACATTTTTCCGTAATCGGTATAAGTGCTCCAATTTTTTACATACACAAAATCGGCATTTTCTAATGCGGCATTTTGGTCATGTGTAATTGTTGCGCCTTTTGTAAAAGTTTCTGCTAGTTCGTAATCTTCAGGATGTGTAATAACAAATTCGGCTTCTCCCCAAGCATTCATCCATTGCGCAAATGAATTTGCTACACATTGTGGTAATGGCTTAATATGTGGTGCCCATGTTAAAACAATCTTTGGTTTACGATTTATGTTTTTCCAATTTTCTTGGATGGTTATAATATCAGTTAAAGATTGCAATGGATGTAGGGTAGCGCTTTCTAAACTAATTACGGGTACACCAGCATATTTTATAAACTGGTGAATGTACATTTCACTATAATCGTCTTCTCTGTTATTTAGAGAAGGAAAAGTTCTAATACAAAGAATATCGAAATACTGCCCAAGTATTGGCGCTGCATCTTTCACATGTTCTACGGTATTGCCACTCATGATGGCGCCTTCTTCAAACTCTAATGCCCAACCTTCTTTATCAACATTAAAAACAATAGCTTCCATCCCCAAATTTTTAGCGGCAACTTGTGTGCTAAGGCGGGTACGTAAACTAGGATTTAAGAACAATAGTCCCACTCTTTTATCGGCACCCAATAAACGGTCTTTAAAAGGATCGGCTTTATATGCCAATGCCTTTTTTACAAGTGCGTTGATATCGGTTACATCATGAACAGAAATAAAATTTTTCATACCGTTTGCGCCTTCAATACAGAAGGAATGTTTATTTTAATTCAATGGATAATGCGGTTAAAAAAAGATCGGCTTCTTTTTGAGTGATGTTTAGTGCGGGCAATAAACGTATCACATTTGGTTTGGCTTCTCCTGTAAAAATATGGTGATTAAATAAAAGGTTCTTTTTTACTTCTTTTAATGCTTCTGGTAATTCAATGCCAATCATTAAACCCCTTCCTCTAACTTCTTTAATATTTGGTAGCATTTTTAATTCTTTCATTAAGTACTCACCAACTTTTGCTGCATTAGCCATTAGCGCATCTTGTTCCATTATTTCAAGTACCGCAAGTGCTGCAGCACATGCCAAATGATTGCCTCCAAAAGTGGTACCCAACATGTAATGCTTTGCTTGAATTTTTGGAGAGATAGAAATACCGGCAACAGGAAATCCATTACCCATACCTTTTGCCATAGAATAAATATCTGCTGCTACACCGCTATGGTCGTGCGCATAAAACTTTCCAGTTCTTCCATAACCACATTGTACACTATCTGCAATAAATACTGCATTGTATTGGTCGCATAACCTACGGATGGCTTGTAAAAACTCATCGGTTGCAATATGAATTCCACCAACACCTTGAATTCCTTCTATAATTACAGAACTAACTTCGTTGCCATAGTTTTCAAAATACGCTTCTAATGCAGCAGCATTATTGAAAGGTAAAAAAACCACATTATCGGTTTGATTAACAGGTGCAACAATATTTGGATTATCAGTTACAGCAACTGCCAAGGATGTTCTGCCATGAAAGGCTTTGGTAAATGAAACAATTTTTTTACGACCATTGTAAAACGAAGCAGCTTTTAGTGCATTCTCGTTGGCTTCGGCGCCGCTATTGCATAAAAACAATTGGTAATTTTCTTTGCCACTTAAATCGCCAAGCTTAGCCGCTAATTCTTCTTGAATTGGAATGCGAATGGAGTTCGAATAAAAACCTAGTTTATTTAATTGATCAGTAACTCTTTTTACATAATGAGGATGTGTATGACCAATAGAAATAACGGCATGACCACCATAGAGGTCTAGGTATTCTTGTCCTTTATCGTCCCAAACATAAGAGCCAGAGGCTTTGTTAATCGTGATATTATTTATAGGGTATACGTCAAATAGTTTCATGGTAATTATTGTAAGTTCATTGAATTCAATAGCAATTTATTTTTGGCAAACCACCTAGCATTTATTGTGCTAAAAATAGTTTGCCTTAAGTCGCAATCCGGTATGCTCGTTGAATCCAAATAGTAAATTCATATTTTGAACTGCTTGTCCTGAAGCGCCTTTTAACAAATTGTCAATAGCAGAATGAATGGCAATTTTATTACCTTGTTTTTCTATATGAATCAAACATTTACTGGTATTCACTACTTGCTTTAAATCAATCATGGTTTCACTAACATGCGTAAAAGCAGCATCGGCATAAAACGACTGGAATAAATCAATCACAGCATCTAATGAAAGGGTTGATTTTGTTATGCTTGTAACGTAAATACCCCTAGTGAAATCTCCTCGCCAAGGAACAAAATTAATTAACTCGTCTGTTTGTAATGCTTGCCCAGAAACTTGGTGTAAGGATTGCCCTATTTCGTGTAAGTGTTGGTGTTGTAAAGTTTTATAAGCTGAAATATTATTGGCTCTCCAACTAAAATGCGAAGTGCTACTTAATCCCTGACCTGCACCTGTTGACCCAGTAATGCCAGTGGTATATACTTCATCAAGTTTATTTGCTTTTGCAAGTGGCAATAATCCTAACTGTATAGCTGTTGCAAAACAACCTGGGTTAGCAATATTATTGGCAGATTGAATAGCGGTTTTATTTAGTTCAGGCAATCCGTAAATAAATTCTTTTCCTGCAATAGAACCTGCATTTTGTAAGAGCCTAAAATCTTGCGAAAGGTCAATGATTTTTATACGGTTGGGAATTGTATTTGCTTGTAAAAATTTATGCGCATCACCGTGTCCTACACATAAAAACAATACATCAATATCATTACTAAGCTCAGATGCAAAAATCAAATCTGTATCACCTAAAAGATCGTTGTGAACTTTGTAAACAGGCTCACCTGCATTGCTTTTGCTATGTATGAATTGTATATTTACTTGCGGATGGTTAATGAGTAACCGAATTAATTCGCCACCTGTATAACCAGC
>JAPLEL010000239.1 GCA_026391415.1 Bacteroidota bacterium | reverse complement strand
GCATAAAAAAACCGTTCAGACTAGAGGCTGAACGGTTTTAGAAGTGATCCGGCTGGGACTCGGACCCAGGACCCATACATTAAAAGTGTATTGCTCTACCAACTGAGCTACCGAATCGAACGTTATTTGAAGCTTTTCAGCTATCTCGTATCGTCTTTGGGAGTGCAAAAATAGGAGATTTTCAAAGACAGCCAAATATTTAATTAACTATTTTAATTGTAGTTACCCACAGTAATGTAGAATATTAAAATTTTTAGTTCTTACTTTTGCTACTTATACACATATATATATGTCAATTTTTTTAAACAAAGTAGTGGTAATTACCGGTGGATCTGAAGGGATTGGTAAAGCATTAGTAGATAATTTTATTCAATTAGGGGCTAAAGTTGCTACCTGTGGAAGGAATTATGACAAACTGTACCAATTACAATCAACATATCCGGGTAAACCATTACTAATTCATACTACCGACGTTAGTAAAGAACAAGAGTGCAAACAATTCATTGATGAAGTCATTACTTCTTTTGGAACAATTGATATATTAATAAATAATGCAGGCGTTTCTATGCGATCATTGGTAGTTGATGTAGAATTAGATACTATTCGCAAAGTAATGGATATCAATTTTTGGGGAACAGTTTATTGTACCAAATTTGCATTACCACATGTTTTAAATAATAATGGAACTATCGTTGGTGTATCTTCTATTGCAGGATATCGTGGTTTGCCAGGACGTTCTGGTTACTCCGCTTCTAAATTTGCGGTAAATGGTTGGTTAGAATCATTAAGAACCGAACTTTTAAACTCAGGAACAAATGTAATGTGGGTCTGCCCTGGATTTACAACGTCTAATATTAGAAATGCAGCGTTAAATAAATTTGGCAAATCTCAAGGTGAATCTCCAATGGATGAGGCCGATATGATGTCGTCTAATGAATGTGCCCTTCACATCATTAAAGCCATTGAAAAAAAGAAAAGAACCTTAGTATTAACCTTTACTGGCAAAAGAACCGTTTTTTTAAACCGTTTCTTCCCTTCATTAGCCGATAAATTAGTCAATAAATTTTTCTTTAAAAACGGTCAATTAGTAAAATAAATAATTCAATTCTTCGTTAGTTAGCATATAATGCCCATTTTAACGCTGACAACTGATATTGGTCAACGGGATTATCTCGTTGGTGCCATTAAAGGACAATTCCTATCTATAGATTCGAGCTTTGTTATTAATGATATTACACATTATTTGTCGCAAACCAATTTTCCGCAAGCAGCTTATATATGCGGTAATGCGTTTAAATATTATCCTCCAGGAAGTTTTCATTTAGTATTAATCAATTTATACGAAACGCCTCCTAAGCAATTTTTAGTTGCCAGATATAAACAACAAGTTATAATTTGTCCGGATAATGGCATTCTTACCATGATAACGGGTGAAATTCCCAAAGAAATTATGGCCATTCCAGTAAAAGGTCAAAACACCTTGTTAGAATTGACACAGTTGATTGCCGAAAGTATTGTTATCAATAGCTCCGATAAGTCAATTAAGTTTAAAGGTGCTACGCCAAAACCAATTGTTGAAAGGTATCCATTACGTCCTACAATAGGGCCTAATTGGATGGAAGGGCAGATTCTGTTTATAGATAGTTTCGAAAACGTAATTATCAATATTACAAAAGAGGAGTTTGAGCTCAATAAGAATTCAAGGAAGTTTAAAATATTTTTTAGACGCAATGAAGCTTTCGAAGAAATAAGTATGAACTATACCGATGTACCAGGAACCGAAAAATTAGCTTGGTTTAATTCGGCCGGTTATTTAGAATTAGCGCTTAGAAATGGCAATATGGCTGGTTTATTTGGCTTGCAGGTATTTAATGAACAAATGCAACAAGGGCGAGCGGCCATGGAAAATAAGTGGTTTTACCAAACCATTCGTATCATGTTTGAGTAGATTTTGAGTAGAATTTTACAACACTCTTTTTTAGTTTGACCATTTGCGAGTATTTTCGCACCCTATTTAGACATCCCAAACAATTGGGGCCTTAGTCTTCGTGTTAATAATTATCAACCAATAATAAACTAGTTATGGCATACGATATTATCGTTTTAGGAAGTGGACCTGGAGGATATCCTGCAGCAATCCGTGCATCTCAATTAGGCTTTAAAGTTGCCATCATTGAAAAAGAAAGTTTAGGTGGAGTTTGTTTAAATTGGGGTTGTATTCCAACAAAAGCTTTATTAAAAAGTGCGCAAGTATATGAGTATGTAAAACATAGTAAGACATATGGTATTACTGCAGATAATATACAACACGATTTTTCTGGTGTAATAAAAAGAAGTAGGGGCGTAGCAGATAAAATGAGTAAGGGCGTTCAATTTTTAATGAAAAAAAATAAAATTGATGTAGTGATGGGTTTTGGTAAAATAAAAGCCAAAGGTCAAGTAGAAGTTACTGCTGCAGATGGTTCTAAAAAAATAGTAGAAGGAAAACATATTATAATTGCAACAGGTGGACGTGCTAAACAATTACCAAATTTACCAATTGATGGTAAAAAAATTGTTGCTTATCGCGAAGCTATGGTATTACCAACTCAACCAAAATCAATGATTGTTGTGGGTAGTGGCGCAATAGGTGTTGAGTTTGCTTATTTCTATAATAGTATGGGCACTAAAGTTACTATTGTTGAGTTTTTACCAAGAATAGTTCCTGTAGAAGACGAAGACATTTCTAAAGAATTAGAAAAGCAATATAAAAAACAAGGTATTGATATTATGACCAATGCTTCTGTTGAATCTGTTGATATTAGTGGAACAGGTGTAAAAGCAAAAGTAAAAACACAAAACGGCGAAATTATTTTAGAAGCAGATATTGTATTAAGTGCAGTTGGCGTAGTTTCTAATATTGAAAATATTGGTTTAGAAGAATTAGGAATTAAAACAGAAAAAGGAAGAATAGTTGTAGATAAATACAACCAAACATCAGTGCTTGGTATTTATGCTATTGGTGATTGTTCTCCTGGTCAGGCACTTGCCCACGTTGCAAGTAAAGAAGGAATTAATACTGCTGAATTTATTGGATACAACGAAAAGAAAATACAACATTTACCAGAAGCAATGGATTATGGCAACATTCCTGGTTGTACTTATTGCTCGCCAGAAATTGCTAGTGTTGGTATGACAGAAAAAGCAGCTAAAGAAGCAGGCTATGAATTAAAGATTGGAAAGTTTCCTTTTATGGCTAGCGGAAAAGCAAGTGCATCAGGTGCTACCGAAGGATTTGTAAAAGTAATTTATGATGCAAAATATGGCGAGTTTTTAGGATGTCATATGATTGGTAGTAATGTTACTGAAATTATTGCAGAAGCAGTAGTTGCAAGAAAATTAGAAACCACTGCACACGAAATTTTAAATGCAGTGCATCCACATCCAACCATGAGCGAAGCTTTAAAAGAAGCAACTGCTATGGCTTATGGAGAAGCGATAGATGTTTAAGTTGAATAAAATACTGTGTTTTAAACCAATCTTATTTATTTACAGTTTCACCAAAAACTTTCTTTAATAAATTAGTAGACCTAGCCAAAGGGTCTTTTCTAATATTTTTTTCTTCAATAGCAATTTGTACAAAAATACCCATTAAGGCTCTTTCTGTTACATAAACAGTTAAGTCTGGATTTATTTTTTTTAGCGAAAATCTATTATACTGAGTAATAATGGTATTCCAATTTTTAGTGGCTCCAACCTTTTGTAAAGATGCTTCAATTGTAGGTTTAAATTGATTAGTTAATTCATTGCTAGTTTTATTCTTTAAATAGGTTGTTGCGGCATCATCATTTCCTTTTAATATACCAATACCATCATCAAATGAAATATGTTTAATAGCATCAATAAAAACAGGAGCCGCTGATTTACAAGCATCTTCTGCAGCCCTATTCATAGATAAAATAGCTTCGTCTACTTGTTTGTTTAAGCCTATTTTTCTTAAGGCCAACTCTACTTTTTCTGCTTCGGGGGGCATTAATATTTTCAAGGCGGCATTTGCAAAAAATCCATCTATACTCGATAAGTTTTTAACGCTTTTTTCTGTACCAATTTGTAAGGCTTCTTTTAAACCAGCAGCAATATCATTTTGTTGTAATAAATTAGTTCCTTTTGATACTTGCTGAATATTGCTGTCTATGGATGTTGCTTTTTTAATTAAGTTTTTTAAGCTTTGTGCATTAGTGCTATAAGTGCCTATATAAATACAGGAAAATAGAATGATAAATTTCATTTGATTTTGGTTTAAAGTATAAAAATACCAAACTATTATGGCATTAATTATTATCTACATTTCTGTAACCAAATATTAACGTTCAAAGTTCTAATTCAATTGGCTATTTGTTATTGTCAATAACAAATTCCATTTATTTCAACAGGTAATTTTTCAATAGATATTTCAAATTGTTATATTTAAAATAACTTATATATCAATTGCTTCACTAAAACAAAACTCAAACCTTACCTTTGCGCCTAGAAAAGCAATTGGATCATTCATGAAATACGAGAAAGAAATTAGTAGGCGAAAAACTTTTGCCATTATATCACACCCTGATGCTGGTAAAACAACACTTACTGAAAAGTTCTTGTTGTTTGGAGGTGCCATTCAAGTGGCTGGAGCAGTTAAGAGCAATAAAATTAAAAAACATGCTACCAGTGATTTCATGGAAATTGAAAGACAACGTGGAATTTCTGTTGCAACTTCTGTAATGACTTTTGAATACAAAGGAATTTCTATTAATTTATTAGATACACCAGGCCACAAAGATTTTGCAGAAGACACTTATAGAACTTTAACGGCAGTTGACAGCGTTATTTTGGTGATTGATAGTGTAAATGGAGTTGAAGCACAAACACGCCGTTTAATGGAAGTTTGTAGAATGCGCGATACACCTGTTATTGTGTTTATTAATAAAATGGATAGAGATGGTAAAAACAGGTTTGATTTATTAGAAGAAATAGAAAATGAATTAAAAATTTCTTTACATCCAATGACTTGGCCTATTAATAGTGGCAAGGAATTTAAAGGGGTGTATAATTTGCACGATAAAAATTTACGATTATTTACTGCTAGTACAAAAGCAGAAGATGATGACGAAGATGTTTATTCAATTAGCAATTTATCAGATACTTTATTAGATGCTAAAGTTGGTGAAAGAGATGCAGCTCAATTAAGGGAAGATGTAGAATTAATTGATGGCGTATATGGACAATTAAAATCCTCAGATTATTTAGAAGGAAGAATAGCGCCAGTTTTTTTTGGTAGTGCTGTTAATAATTTTGGCGTTAAAGAAATGTTGGATGCATTTATACAAATTGCACCCATCCCTAAAAGTAGAGAAACTTCAACTAGAACTGTTACTGCTGAAGAAGATAAGTTTAGTGGATTTATTTTTAAAATACATGCCAACCTCGATCCTAAACATCGCGATAGAATTGCGTTTATGCGTGTTTGTAGTGGTAAATTCGAGCGTAATAAATATTTTCACCATGTTCGTTTAGATAAGGATATGCGTTTTAGTAATCCGTATTCTTTTATGGCACGAAGCAAAGATGTTATTGAAGATGCATTTGCAGGAGACGTGGTGGGTTTATTTGATACAGGTAATTTTAAAATTGGAGATACACTAACAGAAGGGGAAGATTTTTATTTTGTAGGTATCCCAACTTTTTCACCTGAAATTTTCAAGGAATTGGTGAATAAAGATCCTATGAAAACCAAACAAATGGAAAAGGGCATTAGCCAGTTAACAGATGAAGGGGTTGCACAATTGTTTACCCAATTTGGTGGGAATAAAAAAATCATTGGTTGTGTAGGTGAATTACAATTTGAAGTAATTCAATACCGTCTACTGCAAGAATACGGAGCCGCTTGTGAATTTAGAACATTGCCATTTTATAAAGCTTGCTGGTTAACTAGTAAAAGTCCAGAAAAGCTTGCTGATTTTTTACGCTACAAACAACAGAATTCAGCAGAAGATAAAGATGCTAATCCTGTTTATTTAGCACAAAGCGAATGGTTTTTAAATACCGAAATCAATAATAATCCTGATATTGTGTTCCATTTTTCAAGTGAAATTCATAAATAAATCCATCATAAAAGTCAACCTATTGTATGGATTCATTTGAAACGGAAAGATTATTGGTTAGGCAGTTTGCTCAAACAGATGCTTTAGACTTTTACAATTTCAATAGCAATAGCGCTGTTGTTCAATTTATACGACCCATCAAATCAAGAGAAGCTAGTGATGCTTTTTTAAAAGAAAATTTCAATTTATACGTTCCTGGATTTCCATATGGCAGAATGTGTGTGGTGGATAAAATTACAGGGGTGTTTGTAGGGTCTTTTTCTATTCTATATTTAAATGGAGAAGCTAATTATCATATAGGCTATGCACTCATGCCAGCATATTGGGGTTTGGGTATGGCCACTGAATTAGTATTACACGGATCAAAGCTGTTTTTCAGTCGAACATTACACCCTGAACTATTTGCCATAACTGATCCTGAAAATCATGCTTCGATAGCTGTTTTAAAGAAATCTGGGTTTAATATTACTGGCGAATACCTGCTTGACGGCAAGTCATTATGTTTATTTACCTTAACCAGAACCGCTTTTGAGGCTAAATAGCGGTTAATCGCCTCCTTAATTGTATTTTTACAAATCGTATGAAATCTAAAACACTCAAAAAAGACAAGGTAAATATCATTACACTAGGCTGTAGCAAGAACTTAGTGGATAGTGAAGTGCTTAGTGGTCAATTATTGGCTAATGATATTGCTGTTGTTCACGAAAACAAAAAACTAGACCATAATATAGTAGTAGTTAATACTTGTGGCTTTATTGATAAGGCCAAAGAAGAGAGTGTAAATACCATTTTAGACCAGTTAGAATTAAAAAGACGCGGTAAACTAGATAAAGTCTATGTTACAGGCTGTTTGAGTGAACGGTATCGTGCAGATTTGGAATCTGAAATGCCCGAAGTTGATGCCTGGTTTGGTACCTTGGAATTGCCATTAATGTTAAAACAATTTGATGCCGATTACAAAACAGAATTATTAGGAGAAAGATTATTAAGCACACCGTCTCACTATGCGTATTTAAAAATTAGTGAAGGATGTAATAGAACTTGTTCTTTTTGTGCCATTCCTTTAATGCGTGGAAAGCATGTTAGTAAACCCATTGAAGCATTAGTAGCCGAAGCAGAAGGGTTAGTAAAAAAAGGCGTTAAAGAAATCATGTTAATTGCCCAAGAGTTAACGTATTATGGTTTAGATATTTATAAGCAACGTGAATTACCAAAATTATTACACGCTCTAGCAGATATTAAAGGATTAGAATGGATTCGATTACACTACGCTTATCCTAGTAAATTTCCAATGGAAATACTAGATGTGATGCGTGAGCGTGATAATATTTGTAAGTATTTAGACATGCCATTGCAACACGCTAGCAATAATATGTTAGAAGCAATGCATCGAAATATTACGCGTGAAGAAATTGGGGATTTGATAAAAACTATTCGCGATAAAGTACCAGGCATTTGTATTCGTACTACTTTAATAGCAGGCTTTCCAGGCGAAACAGACAATGATGTAGAAGAGTTGAAAGGATTTTTAAAAGAGCACCGCTTTGATAGAGTTGGTATATTTAGTTATAGCCACGAAGAAAATACAACGGCTTATAATTTAGAAGATTCAATTTCAGACGAAGAAAAACAAGCTCGTGCTGAGTCTATCATGGAAGTACAACAAGAAATTAGTTTAGAAAAAAATCAAGAAAAAATCGGTCGCATATTAAAAGTACTAATTGATAAAAAAGAGGCTGGCAGGTATTTAGGTAGAACAGAATTTGATAGTGTAGAAGTAGATAATGAAGTAGTGGTACATGCAACAAAAAAATTACAAATTGGTGAGTTTGTAATGGTTAAAATAACCAAAGCATACGACTATGATTTAGAAGGCGAAGTGGTTGGTTAATTAATTTTAAAA
>JAPLEL010000009.1 GCA_026391415.1 Bacteroidota bacterium | reverse complement strand
TTACAGCTATCGCTAGATTTTCTTTAACAGATATGCCGTTGCTGCTTACTTTTTCGGTATGCAATAATAAATTACATCTTAACCGAACCGGTGCAGGAAGTGCTTGGCTTTGAGCCGACATAGCAGCTATTAAAAAACTAAGTACAACTAATAGCTTAGGCATATGGCAGCAATTTAAAAAATCAGTGCCATTAATTAGTTGATATTAATGGCACTGAAAAAAAAATTATTTTAATTCTCTAATTTTGATACTTCTAAAATAAACCGAATTATTATGGTCTTGTAAAAGAATTGGTGTTTGCTCACCCATTCCAAATTTTTTGTTTTTGGCGTACTTACTATGCGCTACTAATACTTTATAAATATTATTACCACGCTCATACTCTACTACTTTAAATCCATTTAACCAGTGTTCAACTTTGTTATTAGGATATACAATAATTTTTCCTTGATTCCATTCGCCAATCTTTTTTTGAAAGCGTGGCTCAACTTGAACTGAAGGAATCAAATCGTATAAACTTCCTAAAGTTCTATTGCCTTCTACACCCATTTTTGCATCTGGATGACGCGCATCGTCGAGAATTTGATATTCTAATCCCAAACCTGCTCTTTGTGATTGTGCAGATTCTGTAACAAAATATTTTATCCCTGAATTAGCCCCTTCTGTAAGTTTAAAATCAAATACCAATTCAAATGCTTTGTATTGATTTACGGTTAATAAATCGCCGTATTTGGGTCCTATTGAATCACTTGGTAAAATGTGTAACAAACCATTTTCTACTACCCATCCTTTTTGTGGAGGAGTTTGTTTTAATACATCTCTCCAACCTGTTAAATCAACACCGTTAAATAACAAACTAAAACCTTGCGCTTTTTCTAGTGGAGAAACAGTATTAGTAGTATAATTAGCAACAGGCGTAGAAAGGTCTAGTGGCATAGGTTTCATTGCTGCACCTGTTTGAATGCGAATATTTTTCCATTGAATGCTTGCTCCACCCGGACGCTCTTTTACAGCGTGCACTTGTAATGCAATAAATCCTTTTGGCGTCATATCATCCACCATATAAGTTACGGGAATACCATTCACCCAAGTTCTTATAACAGAACCAATGGCTTCAATACGGTACTTGTTCCAACCCGTTTTGTTGAATGCTTTTTTGCCAGCAGGATTCATTTCTGTGGTATACATCCAACCCCTTCTTGCTTCGTCATAAATACCGCCAGACCATGCTCTATCGGATGGATCAATTTCAACTTGGTAACCATGTACCCTTCCATTATTTACTTCTGGCAATGACAAACTTCTAATTTGTATACCAGAATTCATTTCACCTACTTTTAATTCGAGTTCTAAAATAAAATCGCCATAGGTTTCATCTGTTGCAAGAAATGAATTGGGCGTGTTAGAAACTGTTGTGCCAACAATGGTCCCATTAACAATTTCGTACTTGGCTTTGCCATTTAATTGGTGCCAACCTTTTAATGTTTTTCCGTCGAACAAATTTTTCCATCCGGTGTTTTGGGCTACTGCAGCAACACTGAATAGAACAAATAATAGTAATAGATAATTCTTTTTCATGGTGGTAATTTAATCTTTATTGTTCATTTTATCAATCCATTCTTTAATTAGTGCCACTCCTTCTTGGTGCACTAAGTTTCTGCCCAACTCAGGCATTCTTTCACCAGGGTTTGTTGTTTGCATGCGATACCAAATAATTGAGGCATTGGCATCTCCAGGTTTAATGTCAACAAGTCTGCCACCAGAACCATTTCCTGCTGCTATTGGGGTTTTATTTACACCATAAGCAATGGTTTCTTTTTCGCTTTCTGGTAAAAATAGTCCTGATGTTTGGGCAGGTCCTTCTTTTCTATGACAATGAGCGCAGTTAATGGCCAAATAAGCTCGGGCACGGGCATTTAATGAGCCTGTAGTTGGGTCATTCCAAACAGGTGTTTTAGGTATTGCTTTGTGTTCTGGCACATTTACCAATAGACCATTTGATTGCCAATAATCAATTTGATTTTGATTACCAGTTGCATAAGCAATTGTACCATTCAATTGTGCAACTGATGGGCCAATTGGCATGATTTTATCATTGTTATTATGACAACCCTTGCACTGATTTTGGTTGGGAACTACATATCGAAATGATTGTTGTTGACCTTCTTTGTCAATAAATTTCACGGTCTTATCATCTCCTGCAATTTCTAATTCGGCATCGGTTTGTGTTTCGTTCCAAACATAGGTCATGGCTTTCCATCCGGCAGTTTCATGCACTAATAATCTTGTTTCAATAATATTTTTTTCTATTCCTGGATGCCTAAAATCGGCGTAGTAATAGAATGACTTTACCAATAATGTTCCTACAGGAAATTCTAAAACGTTTTCTGCTGCATATTGTATGTTTGTTCCTTTGGGTAGCCGAACGAATCTTGCTTTCTCTGCGTAATCGGAATATAAAGCTGTATTTAGCGCATAAGGAACGACTCCTTTGGCAGGATGCATATCTGATAATTTTCCTTCAAAGATTCCCCAGTCAGATAATTTTTCGGGATACGCATGCATACTTGGCTTTATAAAAGAGCCAGCCAAAATAAATATAAAAATTGCTATGGTCGTATTCCGTAACATAATTACTAATTAACGCATTTAAATGAATCGTCTGCTCTTGCCATTCCCTTGAATTGATTTTGCGCATCAAGGGTAGCAATAGATTGATTTTGGTTATTGACAATTGAAATACACTGACCTGCTATCCAATTTCCTTTTTCATCTAATAGTTTAGGATTTTTTACACCATCAAATAATATATGAGGGGTACTTTCTTTAAACTTTCTTGCAATAATGCCGCTTAGTGCATCTGTTCCTACAGGCAAGACTGGCTTGCGTTCGTATATATTGTCGTGAATGGAAATAGCTGAGGGAAATGGGTCGTAGGCTTCATCCTTGATTAATTTTCCAGTAGTAAAATAACTGATAATTCCTGTACTTGCTGTTTGGTTATTGATAATTTTATTTTGATAAATTTCGAGTCCTTTGGTAGCTAAAATTAATATGCCTGTTCCTGTTTGCACCATTGCAACAATATTTCCTTTTGGTGCAAAATTTGGAAAATTATTATCGTGAATATTATTATTGTGTACTTTAATCTGACCACCTTTTTTTTGTACTAAATTGGGTAAATCAAAAACCAATACACCACCTGTGTTTTCGTACGATTCGTTTTCATACACATCTGCACGCAAAGAGTTTTCAATTTCTATTCCTGCAACATTATGATAAGCAACAGAATTTTTAACAATAATATCTTTTGACTGGCCTACATAAATGCCTGCATCAGAAGCCCCAATAGCAATGCAATGATCAATAGTAACGCCTTCGCATTGTACTGGATAAAATCCGTATCCACCGTTCTCTGGACCGGGTGTACCCAACCAGGTTACTTTTACTTTATTAAAACTGATATTTTTTACGTGCATGGTTTTAATAGCATCACCCTTAGCATCTTCTACCGTAAATCCTTCTAATAAAATATTTTCGCAATCACTTACACGCAAGCCTTCTGCCCCATCTGTTTGACCTTTAAAACTTAAAATAGTTTTGTCGATTCCCTTGCCACGAATGGTTATTTTTTTCTTCCCTTCTAGTGACAATGTATTGGTTAGTGTGAATGTTCCTTCGGGTAATTCAATCACCGCACCATCTTCTGCAAGTATTAGTTGAGACTGGTACTTTTTTTGAAAATCTTTTTGCGCAGATACAGTAAATGAAAAACTGAATAAGGCAATAACTGTGTATGAAAATAATTTCATTTTAAAATTAATATTAATTGGATTTAGGATAGTTTGATGGTATGTTTAAATGGTGTGAAGCCTGTTAAATAAACCGTTGGCGAGTCCATTGCTGGCAAAGCACCTCTAAGTTGTAACCAAGTATGCGGCAAAGTTCCAGGACCAAATTCAATGGCATCTGTACCAACAGTATAAGTTCCTGTTTTGCCTTTTAACACATATGCATTTGCTTTATTTGGCGCTGGTTCAACGCCAGAAAAATTGCCGCCTTCTCTAAAAATTAGTTCAAGTGAAACTGGTACATTTTCTGTTCCGTTCATTTCAATTTGAATTGACATGCCATTATTTTCTTCGGCAATAGTGATAGTAGTTTCTAAATATTGAACATTACTTTGTTTACGATTTGATTTTGGCATTTTACCCAAATCTCCATCGGGCGAAATAAATTGCGGCTCGAAGGGTTGAAAATAAGGTCCTTCTAATTTTTTATTCAACACCCAAGTATTTCCAACTTGCTCAATTTTTTCTGATTGAAACTGTCCTTTACCAAAAAATGACGAAGCTAT
>JAPLEL010000259.1:10057-18698 GCA_026391415.1 Bacteroidota bacterium | reverse complement strand
TAATAAATCGGATGTAACTTTTTTATAAATATCCGCTACAAACGTAACTCTTTGATTAAAAAATCCTAAATCAATACCTAAATCAGTTTCCTTGGTTGTTTCCCATTTCAACAATGGATTAGATAATGAGTTAGGAAAAGTACCCGTCATATAAGTACTATTAGAAGAATATCCATTTAAGCCTCCAGTAGCTAACAAAGCGTAAGATGCATAATCAGATACACGATTATTTCCTATCACACCAACACTAGTTCTGATTTTTGCATCAGAAATTATTTTACTATCCTTCAAGAATTTCTCCTCACTCAAATGCCATGCAACAGAACCTGAAGGAAAATATCCCCAAACATTATTGCCAACAAACTTAGAAGATCCATCAGCTCTAAAACTAGCAGTCAATAAGTATTTTGAGTTGAAACTATAATTTACCCTACCTAAAAAAGAAGCCAATGTGTTTTCAGAAAAAGTAGTGGTAACTAATTGAGGTATACCCTGTCCTAATCCATTAACACCTAGGTCTTCATTAGGTAATACAGTTGCACCAAAACCACTAACCTTCACTTTGTTAATTCCAAAAGTAGAACCAACTACTATATTCAATAAATGATTGCGTGCAATTTTATTAAATTCGTCGAATCTAAAATTACTGGTATTCAATCCTCCAGTCATCTTAAACTTTAAAAATGGAGAGAAGGCATAGTCTAGTGCGGTATTAACATTTAATACTATAGTATTCCTATCACGCGTTTCATTATTTCTTGTGTAAATTGGATTCCACTGATAGTTTGTTGCCGCTTGTGCAATTAAACTTGGATCCTGCATACTAGTTAATAACTCATTTAAATCGCCAGTTGCACTAACAGGTCTATACCTCCAAGCACTAATTAAAAAAGCATCTGCTGTTGAGTTTTGGCCGCTAATTTGCGATCCAGAACTAGTGATATTACTATAATTGATATTTAAACCGAACTTAAGTTTTTTGCTGATATTTTGATCGAGTGTTACCCTAGTTTGAATCCTTTGAAAATCAGATGCAATTAATGTTCCTTGCTGATTTAAATAAGAACTAGCAACAGAGTACTTTGTATCTGCAGTTCCACCTCTTAAAGAAATATCATGGCTTTGCATTGGTCCTTGTCTAAAAATTTGATCCTGCCAATCAATACCAGGTGCATTTAAGTAATCTGATAATGCTTTTTTTCCTGTTGGATTAAATGTAGGACTATATATATCATAAGTCACTAAACTACTCGCACCAGCTGTTGCAGAATCTACATCTAATTGGTATCTTACAAATTCGTAAGCACCCATTAGTTTTATTTTATTAGTATTCTCCTGTATGCCATAATAAGACTTATAAGCAACTTTTGGTGCACTTAATATTCCTTTTTTTGTGGTAATCATAATTACGCCATTTGCTCCTCTAGCACCATAAATGGCTGTTGAAGATGCATCTTTTAATACATCAATCGATTCAATATCTGAAGGATTCAGTGAATTGGTATTAAAATTCTCAATAGCAAATCCATCTATTACATATAAAGGAGAGTTGTCTTGCGTAACAGAGTTTCCTCCTCTAATTACAATCGTGGGTGAAGCACCAGGCATTCCATCAGGAGAAGTTACCTGAACCCCAGTAACCCTTCCAGCAAGTGCATCGTCGAATGATTTTACAGGAGCTTTAATTAAATCAGTCATGTTTACTGAAGCAACTGAACCTGTTAAATCTTTTCTTTTTACACTACCATATCCTATTACAACCACTTCATTGCTTGTAATGGACTCTGCAACTAATTTTACATCAACTACGGATTTTCCATTGATGTTAATTTTTTGCGTAGCATAACTTACGTAAGAAACAACCAATACTTTAGAATTAGCATCCACATTAATGGAATACGAACCTTGGTCATTAGAAATGGCAATTGTTTTTGAATTTTCTAATTGAATGGAAGCGCCACCAAGTGGTTTACCAGTAGATTGATCAACCACCTTACCAGTGACTGATTTTTTTTGAGCAGAAACATGCAATACTAATAAAAGCATTGGCATGAATAAAAGCAAACTTCGAAAGTTTTTCATAATGGCAATTTATCGTTTATAAAAAAGCACGCTAGATTCAATAATAATAGGATGATTATTATAAAAAATCTTCGCGTTTTGGACTAAATACATCAATTAAAACGCCTTTCTCTAGGCAAACGCATCCATGAACAGTATTAGGCGGAATGTAAAAACCATCCCCTTGTTTTAATACTTGTTTTTGGTTATTAATCTCCACCTCAAAAACACCTTCTTGAACATTTGATATTTGAGAATGATAGTGTTGGTGCAAAGTGCCAATAGCACCTTGTTCAAATGCAACTTTCACCATCATTAAATCATTATCGTATGAAATAATTTTTCTTGTTACGCCACCTTCAAGATTTTCCCAATGAAGGTCTTCGTCATTAATAAAAAGCTTTGGCAGCAGTCCGTTTTCCATGAAAAAAATTTAAAAAATATTATTTGCCCTTTAAACAGGGCATTTCGAAATTTAATATTACCACCATTTTTTTTCAACTCTAATGAATAATTAGTGAATTATATTTAAATAATCGTTTGTTTTATTAGATTTTATCAAATATTTTATTGTTTTATTTAATGCTTTTAAAATAAAAATCTCCGATAAGGTTACCGGGAAGGTTACCGGCAAATCACTCAAAATGCTATATTTCACTCAATTTTCAGCCTAAAAAAAGGTGGCTTTTTAATAAAGCCACCTTCTGAAAATAAAATAGTTACCTATTTAATTAGGTCAAATCTGTCTAAATTCATCACCTTAGTCCAAGCTGCAACAAAATCATGCACAAATTTTTCTTGTCCATCTTCGCAAGCGTATACTTCGGTAAGTGCACGCAACTCAGAATTTGAACCTAAAATAAGGTCAACCCTTGTGGCTGTCCATTTAACGGTTCCAGAAGAACGATCAGAACCTTCAAAAAGATTATTAGACTGAGCACTCATTTTCCAAGTAGTACTAAAGTCTATCAGGTTTGCAAAGAAATCATTGGTTAATGCTTCTGGCTGCTTGGTAAATACACCATGATGCGATTGATTGAAATTGGTATTTAAAACACGCATGCCACCAATCAGCACCACCAATTCAGGAGCGGTAAGTGTCATTAGTTGTGCTTTGTCAATTAATAATCCTTCTGCCGATACCAAAGAACCCGATTTAATATAGTTACGGAAACCGTCTGCAATTGGCTCTAGCACTGCAAAAGACTCAACATCTGTTTGCGCTTGAGTAGCATCGGTTCTGCCAGGAGTGAAAGGCACTGAAATAGTAGCACCTGCGTTTTTAGCCGCTTTTTCAATTCCAACAGATCCACCTAAAACTATCAAGTCTGCAATAGAAACCTGTTTGCCACTAGTTTGCGCTTTATTAAATGCAACTTGAATTCCTTCAAGCACATCCAATACTTTAGCCAATTGGGTAGGATTATTAACTGCCCAGTATTTTTGAGGAGTTAATCTAACACGTGCCCCATTGGCGCCGCCGCGTTTGTCTGAACCTCGAAAAGTAGCAGCAGAAGCCCATGCCGTTGACACTAATTCAGACACAGAAAGACCTGAGCCAAGAATTGTAGACTTAAGTGCTGCAATATCATTATTGTCAATTAGTATATGAGTAACCGCAGGGATAGGATCTTGCCATATTAACTCCTCTGTAGGAACTTCAGATCCTACATAACGAGAACTAGGGCCCATATCTCTGTGGGTTAATTTAAACCAAGCTCTTGCAAATGCATCGGCAAATTGGTCTGGATTTTCATAGAAACGTTTTGAAATGGCTCCGTACGCAGGATCAATTTTTAATGCTAAATCGGTAGTAAGCATTGTAGGCGCATGCGTAATTGATGGGTCATGTGCATCAGGAACAGTGCCAGCACCTGCGCCAGCCTTAGGTTTCCATTGATGAGCACCTGCCGGACTTTTGGTTAATTCCCATTCAAACCCAAACAAATTCTCAAAATAATTATTACTCCATTTTGTAGGTGTTGTAGTCCAAGCACCTTCTAATCCACTAGTAATGGTGTTAACGCCATTTCCAGCGCCTAATGTATTTTTCCATCCAAGGCCTTGTTCTTCAATGCTAGCCCCAGCAGGTTCTTTACCTACATATTTACTAGGATCTGCCGCTCCATGTGTTTTACCAAAAGTATGTCCACCAGCAATAAGGGCTACCGTTTCTTCGTCATTCATTGCCATACGCGCAAAAGTTTCTCTAATATCACGCGCCGATGCAATAGGATCAGGATTTCCGTTAGGTCCTTCTGGATTTACATAAATTAAACCCATTTGTACAGCTGCAAGTGGATTTTCAAGATCTCTATTGCCGGTATATCTTTTGTCGCCTAACCATTCGCGCTCAGCTCCCCAGTAAACATCTTCTTGAGGCTCCCAAACATCTACACGTCCGCCAGAAAAACCAAAAGTTTTAAAGCCCATAGACTCTAACGCACAGTTTCCTGTAAGAATCATGATGTCGGCCCAAGAAAGTTTTTTACCATATTTCTTTTTGATAGGCCATAATAATAAACGCGCCTTATCTAAATTGGTATTGTCGGGCCAACTATTTAGTGGGGCAAAACTTAACATACCTGCACCACCGCCACCACGACCATCAGTTGTACGATAGGTACCAGCACTATGCCAAGCCATTCTAATAAAGAAAGGACCATAATGCCCGTAATCTGCAGGCCACCAATCTTGTGAGTTGGTCATTAAATCAAAAATGTCTTTTTTAACGGCTTTTAAGTCTAAAGATTTAAACTCCTTTACATAATCGAATGATTTATCCATAGGATTAGATAAATTGGAGTGTTGGCGAAGGGTATTTAATTTTAGTTGATTTGGCCACCAATCACTATTTCTTGTGCCAGTCCCAGCAGCACTTTGATTGTGCGCTGCAGAAGCTCCTGTAAATGGGCATTTTGCTTCTGGGTTGTTTGTGTTCGTTTCCATTTTTTTATTGCTTTTAAATCTAATTATTGATAAAGATATAGGAACTTGTAGTAACTGATTTCAATAACAATCAATTAGTGTATAAAGTTTAGACTTCATCGGCACTTTCTTTCATATAGTATATTTAATTAACTTCATTCTTAACGCAAATTTTAAATACACTAAATGGCTAGTAGGGTAAGGAACGCTATATGGGATTATCAATGGTTCCAGTTATTAGTGTAAGTCTAATGCTAAATAGAGCGCTATGTGGTTTGAAACTAGGTCTATTAATATACCAAATCATACTTAAAAAATAATTTTTAAAATGTCATTACCACTAACAAAAATCAGCGCGTCTTTAGAAGATGGATTGTTATCTTTTCCAATTACTGATTTAGACAAAGAAGGCAAATTTAATCCTGAAACGTATGCAGCACGATTAGAATGGTTTGTTACGCAAAATGTGTCTGCTGTTTTTGTTGCTGGGGGAACTGGCGAATTTTTTTCGTTATCAGAAAATGAATACAAAAAAATTGTATCTGTAACTGTAGCAACAGTGAAAGAAAAAATTCCAATGATTTCGAGCATTGGCAGAAGTATTCCAGATGCTATTGCCTATGCACATATAGCGGAGGATGCAGGCATGAATGCTTTACTCTTAATGCCTCCATACCTTACAGAATGCCCCGAAGACGGCACTTACGAATATGCTAAAACAATTATGAACAATACCAAACTTCCGGTTATTTATTACAACCGAGCTAATGGTGTTTTATCAAGTAAGTACATTCAAAAATTGGCAGACAATTGTAATAATTTTATTGCCCTTAAAGATGGCACTGGAAATATTCAAGAATTAAATGACACCATTAAATCAGTTGGTAATCGGTTGTCATATATAGGCGGCGTGCCTACTGCAGAAATAATTGCAGAAGCCTATTTGTCTATAGGGGTAAATACTTATTCATCAGCAGCATTCAACTTTGTACCAGAATTAGCCAACTTGTTTTACTCAAATTTAAGAGCAGGCAATAAAGAAAATGTGGCGAAGATTTTAAAGGAATTTTTTATTCCATTGGTTAGATTAAGAAGTAAAAAAAATGGCTATGCAGTAAGCCTTATAAAAGCAGGCGCAAATATTATTGGCAGAAGTGCCGGTGATGTAAGAGCCCCTTTAACAATGCCATTGCCTGAAGAAATTGCAGTGCTTGAGCAATTAATTAAACATGCCGCAACAATTATTGATTCTATTAAAAGCTAAACAAGTATTTATTTTTACCAATTACTTTCCCATATAGAAAATGACTTTTGTCTTATTCTGATTGGTTACAGATAAACTAGTTATAGAATAACAACTTTTACAGCTAATTAACTAGGTATTAATTGCTTCAATAGTAACGGCAAAGAAAATAGCTTAAAAAGTATTTTAACAAAAACAGTATTGTATTTGCATCATTAGTTTTGAGATGATTGTTAAAAGATTTAGCTGGTTTTTTATCAATAAAATAAACAGAATTATTAATTTTTTGTGAATACCCTCTTTTTTTAAACCATTTCATACAACAAATTGTAGTAAGGTTCTAAACAATTAAAATATGAAAATGAAATTCTTGTTGATGTTCCTAATTGGAGGCATCATTTCTGCATCTGCACAAAAAACTGTAGTGGATGTAGCCGTTGGTTCTAAAGACCATTCTACATTAGTTGCTGCGGTAAAAGCCGCTGATTTAGTTAGTACTTTGCAAAGTGCAGGACCATTTACTGTTTTTGCGCCAACTAATGATGCATTTGCAAAATTGCCTAAAGGAACCGTTGAAACTCTTTTAAAACCAGAGAACAAAGCTACCTTAGCTAAAATTTTAACTTACCATGTTGTAGCTGGTAATTTAGATGCTGCTGCTGTTGTAAAAGCAATAACAGACGGCAAAGGGAAAGTTACAATTAAAACAGTAAGTGGTGGTTCATTAACTGCATCTTTAAAAAACGGTAAAGTTATTTTAACAGATGAGAAAGGTGGAACTGCAACTGTTACAGCAACCGACCTTAAAGCAGGCAACGGTGTTGTACATGTAATTGATACTGTTGTAATGCCTAAATAGTTTTTTCTTATGTTTAAAATATGGGTTATACATAATAAGGTATAACCCATATTTATTTAACAATGGTTTTAATTTTTAATACCCCCACAAACAAGTTTGTATTTTCAAGAAACATCTGTTGGGCTTCGTATTTTCTTCTTAATCATGTAGGTAAATATTTGTTTAGATTTTTATTAAAACCTGCAAATACTCATTTATTCTAAAGTACAAATTGTACTAGCATTTTTTATAAGGTGTTATTCTATTGATAGGTAGCTATAGATTTTTTTTCAAATTAAAAGAATTAGAAAAAAATAATAGCACTAATTTTTATAACTAATAATTTAAAATTATTTTATGGCTAGGTTATCGAATGTCTTTCCCGAATTTTCTGAAATTCCTATCGAATGGCAACTGAATGAGTTTATAGAGCAACGTGAATATCTTATTAATGGTGAATTGCGTATTTGGGAAGGCGCAATGAATGAGGTGGTATCGCCAGTTTCTATTAAAACTGGCAATGAACTAGTGAAAAATATTATCGGTACAACACCACTTCTAACAGAAAAAGAATCATTAGAAGCCTTGGATGCAGCATTGCTTGCATATAATAATGGAACGGGGGAATGGCCAACAATGAGCGTAACAAAAAGAATTAACCATGTTGAACATTTCTTAAGTGAAATGAAAAAACAAAGTGCAATTGTAGTGAAGCTCTTGATGTGGGAAATTGGTAAAAATTTAATTGATAGTCAAAAAGAATTTGATCGTACTTGTATTTATATAGAAGATACTATTAGAGAATTAAAAAAACTAGATCAACATAATTCGAAATTTGAAATTGAAGAAGGTGTTATAGCACAAGAAAGGCGGGTTCCACTTGGTGTAGCATTATGTATGGGGCCTTATAATTATCCACTAAATGAAACCTTTACTACATTAATTCCTGCGTTATTAATGGGAAATACTGTTGTTTTTAAACCCGCAAAATATGGGGTACTTTTCATAAAACCTTTATTGACAATTTTTAAAGACTGTTTCCCAAAAGGGGTTATCAATATCATTTATGGTAAAGGAAGAGAAACGGTTGGTGTTTTAATGGAAAGTGGAAAGATTGACGTATTTGCATTTATTGGAACCAACAAAGGAGCTAACGAAATTAAAAAACTGCATCCAAAACCAAATCGACTTAGAAGTATACTTGGTTTAGATGCAAAAAATCCAGCCATAATTTTACCGGATGCTAATATTGAAAATGCAGTTAGCGAATGCCTTGCTGGTTCTTTATCGTATAACGGACAAAGGTGTACCGCATTAAAAATAATTTTTGTTCACGAACTGGTCGTTGATGAATTTATTAAAAAGTTTGTAGATGGAGTTTCAAAATTAAAATGCGGAATGCCATGGGAAAATAGTATTCAAATTACGCCTTTACCTGAGCCCGGTAAAACAGCCTATTTAACTGAATTAGTAAAAGATGCTGAACGGTTTGGGGCTTCGGTAATTAATGAAAATGGAGGCGAAGTGAATGACACTTTTTTTTACCCTGCAGTTTTATACCCGGTAAATGC
>JAPLEL010000259.1:0-9996 GCA_026391415.1 Bacteroidota bacterium | reverse complement strand
GCGCAAATGAAAGTATATTCTGAAGAACAGTTTGGTCCTATAGTGCCTATCGTTGCTTACAAAAATATTGAAGAGGTAATTGACTACACAGTGCAATCAAACTTCGGACAACAACTAAGTATTTTTGGAATAGACTCAAAAATGATTGGTTATTTAATTGATCAACTTGCTAACCAAGTTGGGCGTATCAATATTAATGCACAGTGTCAGCGTGGACCAGACGTATTTCCATTTAATGGTAGAAAAGATAGCGCTGAAGGAACACTTAGTGTTTCTGATGCCTTGAGGGCCTTTAGTATTCGAATATTAATTAGTACAAAAGATAATTCTGTTAATAAGAATATTGTACAAACTATTGTAAGGGAAAATCAAAGTAATTACTTAAGAATAGACTATATTTTTTAACTTTTTATTCACTTAAATGGCTGATAACTAGTCTTTTATGGCAATTTTATTAGTTTTGTTTAATTTTTAAACAAATTTTATTTAAAATAATAAACAATAATTTTTTCGAACATTTTTTTTATTAATTTGTCTTCATAAAAAAAAACATATGAACCTAACACTTTTAAACGCACAAGTAATTGCCAGCGACAACTACGTTGCTTTTACATTTTTCATTGGATGCATGGCTATGATGGCTGCATCTGTTTTCTTCTTTTTTGAAATCCAAAACACTTCAGTAAAATGGAGAACTTCGGTTTTGGTTTCAGGGTTAATCACTTTTATTGCAGCCGTACATTACTATTACATGCGTGGCTACAATTTAGAAACTGGAGAATCTCCTACCTTCTTCCGTTATGTTGATTGGACTTTAACAGTACCTCTTATGTGTGTTGAATTTTATCTAATTACAAAAAAAGCAGGTGCTAAAACCGATTTGTTGTGGAAATTAATTTTCGCTTCATTGGTAATGCTTGTTACAGGTTATTTAGGTGAAACTGTAGACAGAGAAAAAAGTGTTATGTGGGGAGTTATTAGCGGTTTAGCTTACTTCTACATTGCATACTTAGTATGGTTTGGCGAAGTTGCACAACTAGCTAAAGGAGCAGGTGAAGCAGTAGCAAAAGCTACTAAAACACTAGCTTGGTTCGTTCTAGTTGGATGGGCTATTTATCCTCTAGGTTATATTTTAGGTACTCCAGGTGGTTTATTTGGATTACAGTTGGTTAGTGATCCAGCAGCAGCTAGTCATGCTATGGACATTGTTTACAACATTGGTGATGCTGTAAACAAAATTGGATTTGGATTAGTTGTTTATGCACTTTCTCGTAAAGAAGTAGCTTAATTTTTTTTATAAATAGCATGCTTTGCATCTTGGGATGCAAAGCATGTTTTTTTATATAAATATCCTCAAATGCCAAATACTGAAAATGTTGATATAGTGATATGTGGAGGAGGTTGCTCGGCCATGTTGTTACTTTATTACTTACAGCAGTACCCGGATTTTTCAAAAATGACTGTTTTAGTGATTGAAAAAGAGACTGTCTATGATAATAAAACATGGTGTTTTTGGCATGATACCGATCATTCATTGCAACATTTAATCTCAAACACTTGGCATCAAGTTCAATTTGCAGACAAAAATTTTAGTAGCACCCAAGCTATTAAACCATACAGCTATTCTTCAATAAAAGGGAAAGACTTCTACGATTATTTTTTAAACCAGTTGATACCTGAACTTTCTAATGTAAAAATTATCAAAGATGAAGTTTGTAGTATTCAAAAATATACTGGTGGCAGTTCAAAAGTAATTTGTAATAAAGGGATATATATTGGATCCAAAGTATACAGCAGTATCATAGACAAGCAATTTTATACTGCCCCCATTTTTATATGGCAGCATTTTAAAGGTTGGCATATAAAAACAGATACAGATGTATTTGATAGAGATACAATAACCTTAATGGATTTTAAAAACTGTTCAGCCAATTCTTGTGATTTTATATATGTTCTTCCCTATTCAAATAATGAAGCACTTATTGAGTTTACAGCATTTTCTCCTGAAGTTTGGAGTGACCATGCGTATCAACTGAAATTTGATCAATATGCAAATATGCATTTAAAAGGTATTAATTTTAGTATAATTGGTGCTGAACAAGGCACAATACCGATGGTAGATTATAAACATTCTGCAACGGGTTCGGGTGGACAAATTTTAATAGGCACTGCTGCTGGTAAAATAAAAGCAACTTCAGGATACGGTTTTGAAAAAATGCGCGCAGATGCTCAAATTTTATCTGCTCAATTTTTTAAACAACCTATTGTTAGACAAAAAACGAAAAATAGATTTAAATTTTACGATAAACTCTTACTTAAAGTAATTTTAGAAGACCCTCAAGAGGCTGTAAGAATCTTTGGGCAATTATTTAATAAAATTCCATTTCCACTTATTCTTAAGTTTCTATATGAAGAAACAAATTTATATCAAGAAGCTTTAATTTTTAGTAAATTACCTTTTCTCCCCTTTATCAAAAGAGTGTAATATGTTAAATCAGTTCCAAATAAAATATCTAGTTTATCTTTTAGGAATTGGTTTCTTAATAAAAATAGGGCAAATACTTTTTCCGCAATTACAATCTACGCTCGAAATTATATTACTTTTTACAGGTTTACTATTTACAGGTATCCCACATGGGGCACTCGATCATTATGTAGCTAAGAAAAACGCTAGCAATAACAACACAACATTTAATCTAATCCCATTTATAATTCGCTATATAATTCTAATGATGCTTTATGGAGTTTTGTGGTGGCTAGTTCCTGGTTTGAGTTTATGCTTTTTTATATTTTTAACAGCTTTTCATTTTGGTGAAACTGATTTCCATTTTTTTAATTTTAATAATAAACCAAAAGCTTTTATATACGGATTGAGTCTTACTGCTTGGCTTCTATTATCACATCAAATTGAATTGTTGAAATGGATACATTTAATAATTCCTAAAACAGATAGTATATACATTTTAACCCATTATTTATTTAAAATACCCTCAATTCTTTTTCTCATACTCTGTGGTTTTCTTTCTTTCCCAAAAAAACCTCTTCGAATAGAATGGGTATTATTACAACTTGTATTACTATTAGCTAACCAATTAGGTTTGATAGGTGGATTTGCTTTTTATTTTTCAGGCTGGCATGGCTGGCAAGCTTTTAACGATATTAAAAAGCATATTGGCTCCGAGAAAGAATTTGCACTACTCTGGAAAAATGCAATACCGTTTACATTAATGGCTTTATTTTTTTTAGTACTTGTATTTTTTGTAACACCTAGTTCTGTTTGGCAAATGTATGGTGCTCCTGCATTTATTGTAATGATTAGTTTGTTAACGCTTCCACATATGGTAGTGATGCATCCTGTTTATAAAAAAAAGGTTGATTAAGAACAATTAACCCTTTAGTAATGTTTATTTATTAAATTTTTAAAGCGAGTTATATGATGATAAGCAAAAAATTAGAAGTTCTTTACCAAAAACTTCTTTCAGAAAATACAAAAAAAGAAATTGAAAATATCATTTTAATCATAGCTATAGTAAGTTTTATTATACACTTAGCAGTAATTTTTTTGGTTGATTTTGGTATGATACATTTGAATATACAATCAGATTTATTTAAAAACCCAATTGCCGCTATTTATACACCATTCTCATTTATCCTCGTGTATGAAGTTTACTTATTAATATTTTATCTTCCAAAATCATTTACCATATATATAGGAAAACAATACGAAATTATTACGCTTATAATTATACGACGTTTATTCAAAGACCTCTCTACACTAACACTTTCCTCTGATTGGTTTAAAATTAAATATGACCTTCAGTTTACGTACGATTTGATAGCGTCAGTACTCCTGTTTTTTTTAATCTATTTATTCTCAAGAAATAGTAAAAAAAGTTACTATGTAGAAATACCAGGGCAACTGCTAATAAAGAGCACAACAAATTTTATAAAAATCAAGAAATTAATTGCTATATCCCTGGTTCCATTACTTTTTATAGTAGCTAGTTATTCATTTGTTAACTGGACATTAAATACACTTAATGTCAATACAAATAATATTATATCGTTTAAAGACATTAATAATATATTCTTTGAACAATTTTTTACAATACTAATAATTGCAGATGTAATTTTATTGCTCTTCTCCTTTTTTCAAACCGATAAATTTCATAAAGTGATTAGAAATTCGGGGTTTATAATTTCTACTATTTTAATAAGGATATCCTTTTCTGTGAGTGGATCATTAAATACATTACTAATTATTTCTGCAATTATTTTTGGGCTTTTAATACTTATTATACATAATAAATTTGACGACCTTCCCGTACATGAATAATTCTTAAAATAGTACTTAGTTTTTAATGATTGCTAAACTTATAGATAAACTTAAAACAACTAGAAGTGTTTTGAGCTTAATTAATCTTTTCGACTAATTATTATCTATAATTGTAATGATTGTTTTGGAGAAACTTATTGCGGGAAAAAGATTTGGCATCTATTTCTAAATATTACAGCTAAGGGTCGTATTGTAGATTATCTAGTTAATGTGGTTAAAACTAGCTTTACAAAAAATGATTAACGATGAAACGATTTTTATCGTTTCTGTTTTTTCATTTCTTTTAATGCCAATAAAAAGCCGATTCCAAATAATATTGTAATAAATCCTGCAAAATATGGTATAATATTAATCAATTTTCTTATTATTTATGAGGTTCAAATAAATTCCAAATGCTAGAATAGAAGGCACCCAAATACCAATGAATATTGCTGCATTTGCTTCTCCTTTGAAATATAATACTTCAGAAAAAATAAGAGAAAGAAAAGCAGCAATGAATAACAATATATCAGTCGTTGAAAATTTTTTTAACATGTTTAATTATTTTTTCTTTTATTAGGTAAATATAGTTTAATAAAGCATGATAATTACATTAAAATTATATTAATTATCTTGACCATTCCTGTTCAAGATAATTCTGTTATAGCTATTTTTCACCATAGAGAAAATGGCTTTGGATAATTCTATTGATTTTGAAAGTATTTAGTACCTGAATAGTTTTTTATGATACGAATTTAAATTAGTTTTTTGTAATTAATAAGCTCTTCCTATCGTGTCGCAAACCGCTTTTAATAATGATAAACCATCATTTCTGTCTTGGCCTTTTTCCCACATCATAATACCATTGGCCATTGATTGGGCAAGCTTTGCTTTAAGCTTTACGGTGGGTATTCCATTATAATATATAGTATAGTTGGTAAACCCGCCGGCACTTACTACAGCAGAATCTAACATGGCAGATCCCGATCCACTTGTAATGGTGCTATATGTTAAAACAGTTCCAGTTTGCGTAATCCCACTAGGTCTTCCATAAGCCGGAATACCCAAAACGGCTTTAGTAGCAGGCATCCCTCTTGTAATAACCCAATAATTCAAACAAGTTTGCGCCAAAGCCAAATCACTATGGTGTTTAAAAGGAACTGAAGTATTAAAATCATCATAAGCCATGATATTAAAAAAGTCTACCGTATTGTTAGTCCATAAAGTACTATTAATGGCATCGCGAATTACCCCTGAATATTTACCAGCTGTAATAGCAGCAGATAGATAATACCTAGCGCCTGAATGACAACTATCACTTAGTTCTTTCATAAATGTGGCATAGGAAATATCAGTACCATCATCCGTTCTTGGAAACTCCCAATCTACATCTACCCCATCCATGCCGTAGACTCTTACTACTTGCATAATATTTTTCACAAATGCATTTCTTCCAGTAGCAGTAGTAGCCATGTTTTTAAAATCAGCAGCGAGACCCGAAATACTTATGAATACTTTCGAATTATTAGCTTTTGCTTTTGCGGCAACAGCAATTAAAACAGTTGAATTTGCAACAGTCAATCCTCCCGTTGCTGTTATATTTGCAAAGGCATAATTCACCACATTGCACATCCTAAATTTCTGGTCAGTGATGGTAGCGGGATCTCTATAACTAGGAAAATATCCAACAACATAAAACCCAAAAGGCTTTGGCGGACTAATCGTTTCTCCCGCCGTTGGAGGTAGCACTATTGGTGTTGTAGTTTGATCTTTTTTGCTACAAGCAGCAAGTATGAGTATCATTCCAAATAAAATGAGATGCCTATGTTTATTGCAAATATTTTTCATAGACACAAATTAATGATTAAAAATAAAAAAATCAACTAGATTTAAAATGAACTAGTTTTCTTATGATGGAGATATATTACTTTCCGATACAAAACTTCGAAAAAATAAAATCTAATTGATCTTCGTTGGTAATTTCTCCTGTAATTAGTCCCAAATAATGCAGGCATTGTCTAATATCTAATGCCAATAAATCGCCAGTAACAAAATCCGCTAAGCCTTGTGAAACATCGGTTAGCGCCTGGTTCAATTGATTTAATGCATCGTAGTGTCGGGCATTGGTTACAATCGTTGACTCTACATTGATGTCTCCCTTAATTGCGGCAGCAACTATAGCAGATTTTAATTCGTTGATTTGATAATTTTCTTTGGCAGAAATAAAAATGCAATTTGTAAATGCCGAGAATTTATTTTTTGCTATCGCTTCTACTCCATCTACTTTATTGCCTATTAATAAATAATGAATTTGCTCTTTTTCAAATCCGTCAACAACATTTTGTAAATCGGTTGCATCAATTTCGTTTACATCAAATAAATACAATACCAAATTTGCTGCACGCATTTTCTCTAAACTCTTTTCAATGCCTATGGTTTCAATTACATCTTTACTATGTTCGCGAATGCCCGCAGTATCAATCAATCGAAACAAAACGCCATCAATATTTAATACTTCTTCAACAGTATCACGTGTAGTGCCTGCTATTTCGCTTACAATGGCCCTGTTTTCGTTTAATAAAGTATTTAACAAAGTTGACTTACCTGCATTGGGTTTGCCAATTATAGCCACTTGTACGCCGTTTTTAATGGCATTGCCTAATTGGAAGGAATGCAATAATTGTTCGGTTGATTTTTGCAAAGTGGTTATTAAACGTACCAATTGGTCTCTATCGGCAAATGCTACATCTTCTTGCGAAAAATCTAATTCCAATTCAATGAGTGCCGAGAACTTGATTAACTCCTCGCGCAACATATGTAAATCACTCGAGAAACCACCACGCATATTGTGCAATGCAGTTCTTCTGCTCGCTTCAGTATTGCTGGCTATTAAATCGGCCACTGATTCTGCTTGTGCTAAATCTAGCTTACCGTTTAAGAACGCTCGTTGGGTAAATTCACCAGGCTTTGCAATTCTAACACCTAAACTATTAATTGACTGAATAATTTTTTCAATAACAAATTGAGATCCATGACAACTAATTTCAATCGTGTCTTCTCCGGTATATGATTTTGGGCCTTTAAATAAAGCCAACACCACTTCGTCTAATAATTCGTTTTTAAATTTCAATAAACCAACATGCAATGTATGAGATGCTTGAACCGATAAGTTTTTTGAAGTAAATAATTCATTGATTACTGAAAAAGTTTGTTTTCCACTAACTCGAATAACACCAATAGCCCCAATTCCTGGAGGTGTAGCAAGTGCTACAATGGTATCATCCCATCCCATCAACTTTTCAGACATCGTTTTGTATTTGTGGCAAAAATAATACAAGTACCGCTAACAATGGCGGCGAATAAAAAAGCCCGCTCCGAGATTTCGGAACGGGCTTTTTTAACTATTTAGAAGTAATTATTCTTCAGATACTTGGAAAGTAATGCTTTGTTTGTGTCGATAGATTACGTTTCTACCGTTTTGAACAGCTGCTTTCCATGCTGGTCCTTTTTTAATTACACGAACAGCTTCTTCTTTGGTACCATAGCCAGGATCATTCTCGGCTTGTACTTCACTAATAGCACCGGTTTTGTCAACTATAAAAGAAACAACCACTGTGTACTTTGCTGGAGGCGCTCCATTATTTACAGGCAAATCTCTGTTTAAGTTACGCTCAAGGTATTTTGTCCAAGCGGGCAAACCTCCAGGGAACTCGGCAGGAATTTGAACTACGGTAAATACTTTATCGTAGTCTTCTTCTTGTTTTGGTGCTTGCACTTTACCAGTACCAGATTCAACAGGAGGAGCAACGATACCTTCGTCCTTTGTTCCTTCTTGGTTTACAGTACCAATTTTAGTGTCTTCCAGTTTTTCAACTTCTTTAATTTCGTCCTTTTCCTTTACCTCTTCATCCTTCACAATTTTTGGAGGAGTGAATTTGGTAATTTCCACTTTTGGTGGTTCTTGTTTTGGAGGAGGCGGTGGTGGTGGCGGCTCAGGCTTTTTTTCTTCTTGCTTCATTGCTTCAAGATTTACATCTTGAACAACTTGTTGACCTTTCTTGTTGCCTGCTGAATTAGCTATCACCGAACCAATTACCAAGAGCGCACATACTACAATCATTCCTATCAAGGCAGTTTTAAGCCGCTTTTCATAGGTTTTACGTAAATCGTATGCTCCGTATTCTTTGTTTCTGCCCTCGAAGATAATATCGAGGATATCGGCAGATAAAATTTTGCTTACATCCATGATTTCAGTGTCTTTATTTGTAATATCCCTTTCGGAAAATTCCACTTAATTATTTTACAGGTGCCGCGGCATTTGCTGTTTCAGAGAGTTTAACCAATTGGGTTTCATCTTTGGTAATATCAACTAATGCATATCGTTTCAATACATTAATTGTCATCTCGTCTAAAATATCCACTACGTTTTTATAGGTACATTCTTCAGATGGCTTTAGTACTACTACTAAATCTTTTTCTGGAGTACGTGATTTTTTATCTAACAAAACGCTACGAATTTCTTTAAATGTAGAAGACTTAAAGTTAGACGCGGTATTATCCAAAATTCCCTCGTAGTAAAAAACGTTGTCGTCTTTTCCTAAAAGGATGGTAATTACACCCGATTGCTTTGCCTTGTTTTGATCCTCTGGCTTGTCTGCATCTTTTGGAAGATACAGCTTCATAGCCGTTGGCTGACTCATGGTGGTGGTGAAGATAAAGAAGGTAATAAGCAAGAACCCTAGATCCACCATTGGAGTAAGATCCACACGGGTTGATAGCTTTTTACTTTTCTTGACCCCAGGCCCTTTTTTATGACCACCCCCACTCGAGGTATCCATTTCTGCCATGTCGGAAGAATTTATTTTTGTGAATAATTTTGTTTTCTGTTACTACTAATCTGTTCTTTTCTCACCCTTCATACCAAGTTTCCATAAATCAGTACCAGTTGGTACGCTTTCTGGATTGGTAATCATTTGAAACTTAAGAATATCGTTCTTTTTAAAAGCATCAATAACACTTTTAAATGCTGGATATTTAGCATCATTATCGCCTTTCAGCTGAATATTTACTTTTTGACCTGCATATGCAGATAATACCAACGCCATCCATTCTTTTATTTCATTATGTGTAGAATCTAAACAAGGAATACCTGGTAAGGCATTGCCTTTTCTAGCTTCTTCAGGTTTTGCAAGGAATTCAGATAGCCCACTGAATGGCGCACCAAAGAATCCTGCTTTTTTGAATGCTTGTACATTCAAATTCAAGCTTCTAGTGGTATTCAATGTATTTGCGATGACTTCTTTTTTAGACTCATCGTCCATAGAGAGAAATACCTTACCATCTTTGTCAATGGTAATTAACACAACGTCTTTAGATTCAGCAATTTTTGCTGCTACAGAATTTGGTGTAGTTACCGCAATGGCTTCAGCTGGCTTAAACTTTGTTGTCAAAATGAAAAACGACAACAAAAGGAACGCCACATCGCACATCGCCGTCATATCGATGTTGGTACTCTTCCGTGGTAATTTGGCTCTACCCATTGTTATTTATTTAATTGTTTCACTAATATTCCACTGGCCATCTTGAAAGGCGAACTTGTAGCGGGGTTCCGCGATTCGCGTGAACGGAAAGTGGGTGGCGCGACATTGCACAATTCGCTTGACTGGAAATTCCGGAAATGG
>JAPLEL010000186.1:5971-9283 GCA_026391415.1 Bacteroidota bacterium | reverse complement strand
TATAAAGTAGACGAAGAGAACTTAGTATTTAGAGGCGGTACAGGTATTTTCACTGGTAGAATTCCATTTGTATTCTTAACCAATATGCCTACCAATAGTTCAATGTACCAACAAGGTGTTTCTGTTACAAGCCCTGCTTTGTTGTCTAACTATTTGTTTAATCCAAATCCGGATGCTTACAAAAGCACATTCCCTACAACAGCTGGAGTATTGACCAGTAATGCTAATATTGTAATTGCTGATGAGAACTTTAAGTTCCCACAAGTTTGGAGAAGCAATTTGGCTTTTGACAAAAAATTAGGCGATGGTTGGTTGGCTAGTGTTGACCTTTTATATACAAAGGATTTAAATGCCGTTGTAATGAGAAATGCTAACCAAAAAGCGCCAAATGCTAATTTTGCAACAGCTGATACTAGAACTAGATATTTGCTTGCTGCTGATAGAAAAATCAATGCAAACATTGGTTCTGCTATTGTTCTTGAAAATACCAACCAAGGTTCTAGTGGATCTGTAACATTCCAAATTACTAAAGCTGCTAAAAAAGGCTTCTACGGATCAGTTGCTTACACTGCAAGTTATGCAAACGAAGTAACTGCTAACCCAGGTAGTACTGCATCATCTGTTTGGAACTCAAATGCAACAGTTGGTACACAAAACAGTCTTGAGGTATACAGTTCTCAGTATGTTATGCCTTATCGTTATGTTGGTTCAATGTCTTACAGATTTGAATATGGCAAACATTTAGCTACAACAATCTCTTTATTTGGAGAGTTGAACAAGCAAAGAAACTATAGCTTTACTTATAATGGAGATTTAAACAACGATGGTAACAGCGCTGACTTGATGTACTTTACAAGAACGCCAGTATTTGTTGCTCAAACGGCTAGTGGTACAAACCCTGCACGTAGCATTCAAGAACAAGCTGATGCTTGGAATTTGTTTGTAGACAATACGCCTTATATCAGAAATAACTTAGGCAAATATGCTAGTAGAAACTCTTCATTCTTACCTTGGTTAAGCAAATTTGATATTAGAATTTTACAAGATATTTACACAACAGTTGGAAAAAGAAAGAACACCATTCAAATTTCTGCTGATATCTTAAATGCTGGTAACTTAATTAATAAAATGTGGGGCGTTCAACAAAGTGTTACTACTAGCACTCCGTTGATATTTAAAGCGATTGACGCTTCTGGTAACCCTACTTTTAACTTAACTCAATTAAACGGTCAATTAGTAACTAAACCTTTCCAAAACACAATGAGTATATTCAGTACTTGGGGTTTACAGGTAGGACTTCGTTACATATTTTAGCCTATTTAATTCTTATAGAAAAAAGCCGAACAATTCGTTCGGCTTTTTTTATGTGTAATAAATAAGTGGATTGATAAATGATAGTTACATCAAGATCTTTTAGTAAATTTAAGGCAGTTCTATTTTGGTTGAGTTAAAACCAAATAGTTGATCTTAGAAAAATACTTGCTAATGCCTCATTTAAATTTCAAACAGTTTACCCTTGGTGTAGAAGAAGAGTACATGGTATTAGACCCTAATACCAGAGAACTGGCTAGTCACGAACAAAAGATTGTGTTGGAAGGGCAAAAAATTTTGAAGGATAAAGTAAAAGCAGAAATGCACCAAGCTGTTGTAGAAGTTGGATCAGATATATGTCAAAACATTGACGAAGCATTTACAGATGTTGCTAATTTAAGAACTACCATAGCAGAGATTGCAGAAAATCTTGGGTTTTGGATTGGGGCTTCAGGCACACACCCATTTAGCCATTGGCAGAGTCAACTCATTACAGACCATGTTAGATATAGTCAAATTGTAAATGAATTACAGGAAGCTGCTAGAAGCAATTTGATTTTTGGATTACATGTTCATGTAGGAATGGAAGATCGAAAAATGGCCATCCATATTGCCAATACAGCCCGCTATTTCTTGCCCCATGTTTATGCACTCAGTACCAACTCTCCTTTTTGGGAAGGAAGGGAAACTGGATACAAATCTTTTCGGTCAAAAGTTTTTGATAAATTTCCTAGAACAGGCATACCTGATTATTATGAAAGCATTGAAGCATATGAAAATTATGTAGACTTACTTATAAAAACTAACTGTATAGACAATGCAAAAAAAATATGGTGGGATTTAAGAGTCCATCCAATTTTTAATACCGTTGAATTTCGTATTTGCGATGTGCCATTAACTGTAACTGAAACAATCACTATTGCGGCACTGTTTCAGGCAATCTGTGCTAAAATTTACAAATTGCGTTCTAAGAATTTAAATTTTATGATTTACGAACGTGCACTTATTACAGAAAACAAGTGGCGCGCAAGTAGGTATGGTATTGATGGTACCTTAATTGATTTTGGAAAAGAAACAGAAGTAAATACCCGTTTATTGATTTATGAATTACTGGATTTTGTAGACGACGTAATCGACGACTTAGGATGCAGACATATGATAGAAAATGTAACTAAGATTTTTGAAACCGGAACCGGGGCCGATAGACAATTAGCGGTTTATAAGGAATCAAAAAGTTTGACTAGTGTGGTGGACTATATTCACAACGAATTTTTAAGGTTTTAATAGGCGTTTAGAAAAGATTAACAGCCCCAAAGCCAAATAAAAGCATTTTTTCCTTTCCTTTAAGGACAACTCACTAATTCAGGCAGCGGAAATTGCTGGTTGGGTATCTTATTATTGCTATCAAACTAAATTATTTCGGGTGACGGAAAACGACCTAATTAAAGGCTGTATCAGGCAAAACCCTAGTTGCCAACGCATGCTATTTGAGCAGCATGCGCCTAAAATGATGAGTGTGTGTCTGCGATATGCAAATGATACAATGGAGGCCGAAGACATCATGCAGGAAGGGTTTATTAAAGTTTTCCAATACTTGCACCAGTTTAAATTTGAAGGCAGTTTTGAAGGATGGATGAGACGCATTATTGTAAATACGGCTATCAGACATTTAGAAAAGAAAAAAATACATTTCAAGGATATTGATGAAAATGGCGCAGAAGCCCCGCATTTAGCACCATATGCTTATGCGCATCTTGGCCAAGAAGACCTTTTAAAACTCATCAGTCAGTTACCAGATGGCTACAGAATGGTGTTTAATTTGAATGTGATAGAAGGATACAGTCATGATGAAATTGCGGAGATGTTAAAAATACAACCGGGAACCAGTCGCAGTCAGCTGGTGAAAGCCCGAAAAATGCTGCAAGAACAAATCACTCAATTACAACAAATTGCTGTATAAAATGATAAATAACCAATTTGACAAGTTCTTTAGGGAGCAAC
>JAPLEL010000186.1:0-5938 GCA_026391415.1 Bacteroidota bacterium | reverse complement strand
GGGAGCAACTCAAAGACCATTCGGCTCAGGTGCCTGAAGGCCTTTGGGAGAAAATTATGCCCAAGGATAAAAAACGCCCAATAGCTTTTTATCTATCAAAAAAAATAGGCTTAGGCGTTCTAATTGCCTCCTTGATTATTGCAGGGCTTTATGGTGGTTTCAAATATCAACAAACAACAAATAATAATTTAGTAAATACAAATATTGACAATAATAGAAACCCTTTTGATCAAAATATAAAAAACAAAAATGCTGAAGGTATCAGTACAGAAAATACCACTATTATTTCTTCTGTAAAAAAAGAAACCAATTCTACAAATAGTATCGTTACAAATGCCACCACAATAGCTGTACAAAAGCAAACAATAATATCTAAAAGTTCTATTGAATATAACCTAACAAACAAAATCAAAGCTGATAATTACAGCTATTCATTTCCTGCAAAAGGTTCATCAAAGAATCAAATAAAAAATTCTACAGAAAATCTTATTGACAAACAAAAATCATCTAGTTCAATAACTCTTATAGAGAATAAAGATGAAAAAGGAACTTTATCAACTGTTACATTAAAAGAATCAGCCGATGAAAATTATACTGCATTCACAAAAATAAATCCTTCATTACCCATCTTGTTAAATATTTCTGAAACCAATAACAACTTTTCTTTACTAAACAAAACCTTGTTGTATAACGCACATGATAAAAAAATTCAAGGCATAATTATTTGTCCTAACATTAAGAGCAGGTCTTCCTTTAATACAGACTGGGGAATAGAATTATATGCTTCTCCTGATTATGCATTAAAATATGTTTCTAATATATCGGCTCCTCAGCAGTACTTAGATAAAAAAGACAGTAGTGAACAAATGCAAATCAGTTATACTGCCGGATTTAGATTAATCAAGCCATTAAACAATAACTTTTTATTAAAAGCAGGATTTCAATATTCGCAACTCAATCAAAAATTTAGTTACCGTAATGACAATGAAATTAAAAAAACCACAATAATTACCACTAGAACAATTATTAGATCGGCAGGAGACACCGTTATAGTAAGCGATACAAGCATTTTACAACAAATTGGATATAATATTAAAACCGTACACAACCAATTTAGGAGCATTGATATTCCTGTTACACTTGGCTATCAATTTGGAAATGACGACCTTAAGTTTGGAATCAATGCAGGGGTAGTTTTTAATTTGTCGTCGTGGTATCAAGGTGAAATATTAGACACTACCTACACTTCTGTTCCTATGAACAAAGTGAGTAATGCTTTGTACAAAACAAATATTGGAATGGGGCTTTACACTAGTATTAGTTTGATTAAAAGAATTAATGACAATACCCATTTATTTTTTGAACCCTATTTTAGGTATAATTTATCGAACATGACAAATAGTGTTTCGCCATATAATCAACGTTTTCATATTGGCGGATTATCTGTAGGATTACGTTTCAATTTAAACCGATAACTATAAAGCAACAATAAATACTAAAAGCGTATCTAATTATAAATAGCATACTAATGAATAAAAATATATTGCTCTTTTTTGCAACGATACTCCTATTTATGAGTGCTTGTACTAAAGAATTATCTAATACAACTAATACATTTACTCCTTACCAAGGAAATGCATTTAATGATACTTCTTGGCTAAAAAATATTACAGGCATCAGCCCTATTGCTTCATTAGCAGACACACTTGCGCAGAACACTTTATTTACTGATTCTATTGATTTGTGGAAAGATAAGGCTATTGTATTTGGAGATGCGCTTCAAGTAGATTTTAAAGGTGGGTCTTGTACAAATAATGCTGGTGCACCCCAAGATGGAAAAGCAAGGATAGATATTATTAGGTTACAGAAAAAAGGTGATTTTATTAAAGCCTATCGACCTAATACAAATTTTACGTCACTGCTAGAAACTGGTAGCGCATTCTTTATTCGTATCAGTAAAAATGGCTCTGAACTAGCTTTAGCACCTGGCGCTTCTATAAAAATTAAGTACACCGATATTGAAGAGGCTGAAAATAATATGCAAGTATTTTACGGAAAGGAAAGCCTTCCCTTCCCTACTAGTACATTTGACCCCGCTAATACATGGGTTAGAAGTTTAGATACTAGTTGGATTAAAACATGGAGTACTCAAACAAATAGTGGTATTAAAAAAGGGTACGAATTAGAAGCAAAAAATTTACGATGGATTAGTGCACACAGAGCCTTAGATCAAAAACCAGCAAAAACGAATATCTACGCAATATTACCAGCAAATTTCACCAACAAAAACACTGAAGTATTTGCTGTTTTTGACCTTAATAGAACCGTAATAGATATGCATAGCGATTATGCATCTAGGAGTTTTACTACTAGTAATATACCATTAAAAACCAAATTATTATTGGTGTCTATTTCAAAGTTTGGATCTGATTTATACCTTGGAACTAAATTGGTAAATGATGTAGGTACAGTGGTTAATTATTCTTTTACACCAGAGAAAAAAACTTTAGCGCAGATATTAGCTTTCCTGAATAGTTTATAATGCAAATTCGTCGGGGGATGAATTTGGGGGCCACCGAGTGTGGCCCTTATTTTTTAAAATCAAACAAGGTTGCTGTAAAAATAGCGCGTTCTCTTTTCTTGAAAATAACATCCCAATTTCCTTTGTATCTTAACACAGACGGCACTGTTAATCCATTGAATTTTGTCATTTCAACTTCCATAGAAACATCAAAATCATATACACCCGCTTTATAACTCAAACTATAATTACGCGCCATGACTTCAAGGGTTTTCATATCGAACCAGGTGGTCATTTCATCAATGACTATATTGTCTTTTTTAAGTCCAGACAATTCTTCTTTGGGTACAATAGAAAAAACATAAGTAAGCTTACCATGGTATTCTACAATATCTAAGCGATAGTTATAAAATTTATTGGCATGCTCGTCATACAAATCTAGTTTGTTGCCAATTAAAGGAATGCCTTGAATTTTTTTTCCAGGATTAAAAAAAAGCATTTTCAATTGTTCTTTGTGCTTCTCTATTCCTGATTTATTACTGGTACTTAAATTTCTCCCTTTTACAATATTATTCTCCCCACAAACTTGTCCTTTTGTAAAAAATAAACTAGCGTAGAGTTCTGGCGTTAAGTAATTGAATTGGTGTTTTGAAGTATAGAAATCACCTGTAACGGATTCTTCTAAAACATCCATAGTTCTGCAGTTAGCTAAATGATTTTGACGTGTTTTACTAGTTAATGAGGCCTTTACAGTACCTGCTTTATCTAACATTTTAATGTCATTGTAAGCACTAAAACCAATTACATGCAAATTTCTAAAAGCCTTATAAAAACTAGTGTCTTCTTTTATTTGGTTGAGTAGTTTTTTATAATCAAAATTATTTCTAACAACTACTTCGGCTAAAGTGAACGGTTGTTTATCAATTAATATTATTGAATCTTGCGCTTGGGCAAAAAAAGCAACAAATAAAAATCCAATAAAACAGTATCGCATTATTTGGGGAATATCATTTTGTAATCAACTCTAATTTTTCCTTTGCTGATATCATTGAGTTTGCCTTGTAATAATTTCTTACGTAAAGGTTTAATATAATCAATGAATAATTTTCCGTCTATATGGTCGTATTCGTGTAAAATAACACGCGCACTTATTCCATTAAACACTTCGGTATGAGGTGCAAAATTTTCATCTAAATAAGAAAGTGTAACTGATGCCGCTCTAAAAACATCTTCCCTAATTTTTGGAATACTTAAACAACCTTCATTGTAAGCCCACTCCTCGCCATCTAAAGAAATAATTTTGGCATTGATAAACACTTTTTTAAACCCTGGTGTATCTGGATAAATGTCTAATTCGTCTGCTTCTAGGTTCTCAAATATTTGCTCACTGTCCATTACAAACAAACGTATGTCTTTGTTAATTTGAGGTGCAGCAAGTCCTACTCCATTGCTTTCATACATGGTTTTCCACATATCTTCTAATAATTTGGGTAATCCAGGGTATTCGGGAGTGATGTCTTTACAAACTTTACGTAAAATGGCAGCACCGTATGCAACTATAGGAAGAATCATGAAATAAACTATTTTTTTAATCGCTGCAAAAATACCCTCTATTGACTCAACTAGCAAATTGTTAGCTAACTAATTGATTGTAAGTACTCTTGGAGCATAATAGTGGCCGCAATTTGGTCTACATTCCCCTTCACTTGGCGGTCTTTTTTTTTCATGCCCATTTCAATCATGGCCCTAGAAGCCATCTTAGAGGTAAACCGTTCGTCGACTTTTTTAATGGGAATGGTAGGAAATTCTTTCTCTAAACGTTTAATGGCTTCTTTAACCAACGGCGTAGCATGCGTGTCTGAAGAATCTAAGTTTAATGGCTCGCCAATTAAAATCAATTCTACTTGTTCTGTGGCAAAATATTGCTTGAGGTATACGTACAAATCCTTTGTGGCAACTGTAGTTAAAGCAGTAGCAATAATTTGAAGAGGGTCAGTTACAGCTAAACCAGTTCTTTTTCCGCCGTAGTCGATGCAAATAATTCTTGCCATAATTACAAATATAAATCTACTATCACCAATACCCCAAACACTACACTTGCTATACCATTTGCTGTCATAAATGCAATATTTACTTTACTAAGGTCATTGGGTTTTACAATTGTATGTTGATAAATAAGCATGCCGCAAAACACTAAAATCCCCACCCAATACAACCAATGAAATTCGCCATAAAACCCTGCAGCAATAACTGCTGCAGCACTTAATACATGTAGAAGCTCCGATACCTTTAAGGCATTTTTAATTCCTAATAAACTTGGTATAGAATATAAATTTTGCGACTGGTCAAAATCAATATCCTGTAAAGCATAAATGATATCAAAGCCACTCACCCAAAATATAACAGCTAATGAAAAAAGTACGGGTAATAAACTAAAATGACCCGTCACAGCAAGGTAGGCTCCTATTGGCGCAAGTGATAAACCAAGGCCTAATACCAAATGACATAATGCTGTAAAACGTTTGGTAAAACTATAAAACAATATAACAAACAATGCTACAGGCGATAAGAAAAAACAAATGGGATTAATACAGAAACTAGCTAATACAAATATTATTGAATTAAGTATTACAAAACGCAATGCACTGTTTGGCGAAATGATTCCCTTGGGAATTTCTCGAATAGCTGTTCTAGGATTTTTTGCATCGAAACTTCTATCGAGGTATCGATTAAAAGCCATAGCAGCACTTCGAGCCGTTACCATACAAACCAATACTAAAAAGAACTTCAGCGATAACACTTGCCACAAACTCCATGTTTGAGTACTCCAATTTAATCCAATTATTTGCGAACGATTTGTTTGAATAGTTCCTAAAAAAAATCCAATCATTGCAAATGGCATTGCAAAAATGGTGTGTGAGAATTTTACTAAGCTTAAATATTTTTTTACTGTAGACATGCTTAATTTTTATTCGATCTTTTTAAATAAATTATCCTTTTAACGCAGCTAATTTAGACTCCGATAATTTCCACAATACAATACCAGCAGCTACTGAAATATTAAGAGAATGTTTCATTCCTAGTTGTGGAATTTCTATACATCCATCACAAATGGCCAAAGCATCTGCATCAACTCCTTCTACTTCATTGCCCAAAACAATGGCTAATTTTCTATCTGTATTATTAAATTGATCTAAGGATTCACTTCCTGCTACTTGTTCAATTGCCAAAACAGTATAGTCGAATTTTTTAAGGTCTTCAATTGCTTCTTTGGTGGTTGCATAATACAACCAATTAACCGTTTCTGTTGCACCAAGGGCTGTTTTTTGAATATCTCTATGGGGTGGCTGTGGCGTATATCCGCACAAACAAATGGCTTCAATTCTAAATGCATCTGCTGTTCTAAACACACTACCC
>JAPLEL010000177.1 GCA_026391415.1 Bacteroidota bacterium | reverse complement strand
GTAGTTTTTTTCTGTCCATAAATTACTTCCTTTTTTCTCGGCATTATTTTTTACAAATAACACACCACGGCTTGCTGTCCAACAAGTTAGATCTGGCGGTAGTTTCCATCCATTTAAATTTTTACCATTGAAGATCTTTTTGAGTTTGGGTTCTTGGGAAAACAAGATTGTTGATGCCCCAAGAAAAACAAGTATTACAAGGATTATTTTTTTCATGGTTTAAATTTAAAATAATTATATTCAATTATGGAAAATAAAAATAATTCTAGAAGATCTTTTTTAAGATCGGCCGCTAAAGGAGCCGTTGTAGCTGCTGTTACGCCTACCGCTTTTGCCATGGGCGAACCTGCTAATACTATTCATTCAAATATAATTGGCGCCAATGACCGAATTCGCGTAGCCGTGCTAGGCTTAAATGGAAGGGGCAAAACACATGTAGAAGAAATCATGAATTTGTCGGCAAAATCAAATGTAGAAGTAGTAGCGCTCTGCGATCCAGACATGGTGGTACTGAATGAAGCTGCTGCCAATTTTCAAAAAAAATATGGCAAAAAAGTAGCCATTGAACAAGACTACAGAAAGATTCTCGACAATAAAAACATTGATGCTATTACACTTGCCACACCTAATCATTGGCATGCACTCTTAACTATTTATGCTTGTCAGGCTGGAAAGGATGTGTATGTTGAAAAGCCTGCTACACATAATATTCATGAGGGTAAAAAAATGATTGAAGCGGCTTATAAATACAATCGCATTGTGCAACATGGCGTTCAACTACGCAGTTCCGTTGCTATTCGCGAAGCTGTAAAACATTTAGAAGAAGGTTTGATAGGACGTGTTTATATGTCTCGCGGACTAGTGTATCGTAGACGTCCAGATATTGGTAACAAAGGGATTTCGGCAATACCTGCAGGATTAAATTACGACCTATGGTGTGGACCTGCTCCTATGCGTCCATTTTCAAAAAACTTGGTGCATTATAATTGGCATTGGCATTGGAATTACGGCAATGGCGATGTGGGCAACCAAGGTATTCACGAAACAGATTTATGCATGTGGGGTTTAGGCGTAGACCAATTACCAGAAAAAATAACTTCTATGGGTGGTAAATTTTTATGGGATGATTGCAAAGAAGTTCCTGAAATACAAACCTCTATTTACCATTATCCCAAACAAAAAAAGATGATTCAGTTTGAAGTGAGAAACTGGAATACTAATTCAGAAGATGGCGCAAGTGTGGGCAATATTTTTTATGGAGAAAAAGGTTATATGGTGGTAAAAGGATATGGCACTTACGAAACTTTTTTGGGTGATAAAAAAGAGAAAGGCCCTAGCCGAAGCGAATCTGGCGAATTAGGATTGCATTTTCAAAACTGGTTTGACGCGGTTAGAGCAAGAGATATGAGTATTCAAAACGGACCTGTTCAAACAGGCCATTTGTCTTCATCATTGGCTCACTTAGGAAATATTGCCTACCGTTTAGAACGCCAATTACAATTTGATCCAGTAGCAGAAAGATTTATAGGCGAAGGCGAGAACGAAGCAAATGCTATGCTAAGCAGAGACTATCGTGCACCCTATTTATTGCCTGATGTGATTTAGTTTTTGCTTATTCACATATATAATGCATTGTTTTACAACGTTTAAACGGATGTAAAACAATGCATTTTGATTTCTACAAATTCAATACAGATTTAAATACGTTCTTTGCGCTCTAATTAACTAGATTAAATATGCAAAGACTGCTAATTATATTTTTTTTTTTTTCTTTTATTAACGTAGGCTTTGCACAGAAAGAATTGGTATCATCAAAACTACTTGTATCAGGTAAAATTATTGACGCTATATCTAAACAACCCATAGAGTATGCAAGCATTGTATTAACCAATGATAGCACACATAAAATAATTGATGGTGGCATTACAGATAAAAAAGGAAATTTCAGTTTACAGAACACCATTAAAGGACAGTTTACTTTAACCATTCAATTTATTGGCTATAACGACTATACAGAAAAAATAATCGTTACTAAAAGCACTACCCTATCTCCTATTTTATTGAATAAAAAGAATTCCAAATTGAATGATGTTACGGTAGTAGGCACTCGCCAACTTATTGAAAACAAAATTGACAAATTGGTATATAATTTAGAAAAAGACCTTACCTCGCAAGGTGGCGTTGCTTCTGATGCATTAAAGAAAATCCCTATGATTACCGTTGATGCAGATGGTAAAGTAGAATTACTAGGCAACCCTAATGTTCGATTTTTAATTGATGGCAAACCTTCTGGCATATTTGGCAATAGTGTTGCAGATGCATTACAGTCTATACCAAACAGTCAAATACAGAGCATTGAAGTAATTACAAGTCCTTCGGCAAAGTATGATGCTGCAGGATCTGGTGGGATTATAAATATAATACTCAAGAAAAATAAGTTACAAGGATTTAATGGTAATACTAATTTATCGGTAGGTACTCGTTTAGAAACAGGGAGTTTAAACCTAAGTTTAAAAGAAAAAAATATTGGATTCAATACTTTCTTTAGTGGTAATGCACAGTTAACTGGCGCAACGCCAACAGGCATGGATAGGTTAACCACTTTAAGTACTGGCAACAGAAGACTATTACAAGAAAGTGCTACTAATTTTGGTCGTAATGGCTATAAAGCCGGCATAGGAATGGATTTGACGATTTCAAAAACAGAAAGCCTTACTGCTTCTTATACTGCCCACCATTTTGAATACAATAATAATGGTGTAACAAACCAAACATTTATTCAGTATGACTTAAATGGAAATACCAATTCTATTTCAAATAGTATTCGTGATTTTACCAACAATACATCCGTGAACGAATCAGACAATAGCTTGGTGTATTTAAAAAAGTTTAAAAACGAAAAGAAAACTTTTGAAATTGCTTATAATGGAAGCTTTACCAATATTAGTACCTACTACAATCAAGCACAACACTATAAAAATATAGGCTCTAATTTTTCAGGGGCCAATAGTTTGAATTTGGGAAAAGAAAACGAAGTTCAATTTTCTATCAATTATACCTATCCAATTTCTGAAGGACTATTAATTGAAACAGGAGTAAAAGCAACTTACCAAAATATTAATAGCAATGCAGATGTGAATGTTTTAAACACAAATGCTTTTATAAAAGATCCCTACCAATCTTATGTTTCTCTTTATAAACGTACTATTTATGCGGGATATTTGTCGGCCGAATTTGCTGTATTAAAGTTTTTAAATATCAAAGCAGGTTTACGTTATGAAAATACGCAGAGCGATGCTAACTATTCAAACGCAGCATATGTAAGGATTCCAAACTATCGCAATATAGCCCCTTCTTTTATTGCATCGCATAATTTTCCAAATAAACAGGTAGTAAAATTTGCTTACAGTTATAGAATTGAAAGACCAGATTTTAGGGATTTAAATCCATTTATGAATTTGAGTGACCCTCATAATATTACTACTGGCAATCCGAACTTACAACCTGAAATTGGCGACAATTTCGAATTGGGATATAACAGAACATATGAGAATGGTTCAAATATTAATTTCATGTTGTTTGTGCAACACAATAGCCCCGATATAAAACCTTTTGTGACTTATGCCCCTAGTTTAAAAATTGGCGACTCTATTTTTACAGATGTAACGCTTACAAGTCGGGCAAATGTTAGCGAAGAAATAAAAGCTGGCGCTAATATTTCTGCTTCCTTATTATTGGGTAAGCATTTAAATATTCGACCTAATATAATGATCTACAATCGTTATGTTAAAAACATCTACGACGACCATGCTGTAACAAATAGTTTAGGGTTAAAATCAAGCATCAACATTAATTACACCTTTAATAACGACTGGGTTGCTGAAGCTTTTGGCAATTATTTTGTTGGATCTAGATGGCAAGGAATACAGCCTTCTATGTTTTCATACACTTTTGCTGCACGCAAACAACTCTTTAATAGCAAAGGTAGTATAGGAATTGTGATGGTAAATTGCTTTAGCCAATACCTCGACCAAAAAACATTGACGATAGCTAAAAATTTAATCACCAATAGCTATCGCGATATCCCTTATCGTTCTTTTGGAATAAGCTTTACGTATAAGTTTGGGAAATTAAAATTTGGTAAAACCAAGGAGTCGGAAAATTATTTGTACGCACCTCCTGCCGAAAATAATTAGACCAAAATGTTCAAGAGAAAGTAATTAACCTTTGAAGGATATCTTTAATGCTGGCATATTTCTCCAATATATATGGAACGGTTTCTAACCCTTTATTAAATTTAATAATATAAAAATATATCCCAATTAATTCTCCTTGGTTAATAGCTTGACCAGTATTTTTTGCAGCAATATAGAGCGATAATCCAATTAATAATCCTACAATACTTTCCATTATTCCAAAACTAAAAGCGTGTTTGTCGGATATTTTAATTTGCCATTTACGCATGGCGGTAAAATGTCTATTAATTTCAACAGAATCATTAGAGCCAATTACATTAACCTGTTTTTCTAATTCATTGTTTTTAGCATGTGTTAAGGCACTCATTTTTCTACCATATCGTCTGCTTATAAAACTAATAGGAATTAATACCAACAAACAAATACCCACAATTTTTACATCATAGAAAAACAATAGAATCAATGAGCCTACTACATTAAACAAAGCTTCTAAAATAAATACCAAATCAAATTCTAAGGAGTCTATTAATTCTCTTGTAAGTGTTGCATGTGCACTGAGTTTTGAAATATTTACTTTACCCAATTTATCTGCTATGAATTGTAAAATAACTGCATTATAAATAGCAGTATAGGTTCGCGTATCGTAACGCATGCGTATTGTTCCAATTATTAACCAACTAAAATGAAGTGCCAAAAAAAGTACCAAGGAGTGAAAACTTCCACCCAATAAATCATTTACTGCTTTACCAATAAAATAAGGCTTTAATAAATCGCCGCCCATTTCTAAAATAAATAAAATATAAGTAACCCCTAATCTATACCTGTAATTAGCAATAATCTGTATTAAGTGGCTATAGTCTTTCATGGTTATTTTTCTCTTTGGGTAATTGAATTACCCTTTTTTCCACTAATATTTTTTTTACAATTAATTGCACCACAATTACAAATGAATTCCTTTAGATTCTCATCGTAAACATTGGCATAATCAAAGGTCAGTTCTTCTCCTTCTTGAATATTGGATATTGCTACTAGATTTAATCCATTATATACTGTGTTTGGTTGGCAACTATGATTTTGTGGCGCCCATTTTGTAGGATCCTTATTCCAAAGAATATATACTTCATCTGAAATTGGGTAAGCATAATTTTCAAAATCAATCATCTGTTTATTATTCCAATAGTTGTTTACATGTCGTTTTGTAACCATTCTTTGACTAGCTTCTTCCAGTTTAAAAACGATCGAACCTTTTTTTAGCGGTTTTGACGCAAAAATGCCATATCCATTTACAGAATTCCCTTTCACTAAATAATTTTTTTGCTTCGCCTCATGCCTAGCAATTCCTTCTTCAATAATAAAATATAAAAAACCGGCTTTACCAATTGGATCTAACTGTAAAATATAATCTGCCGAACCTTCGTAACCCGATTCATAAAAAACAGAACAAGTAAAATTAATTTCTAAAAAATAAATTTCATTTGTTGGACTTACTCGAAAGTCTATTCGAGCATATCCTACTCCTGCAAATCCTGTAAATATTTTTTCGGTAGCAGTTTTTAATGCTTGTTCTAATTGTGCATCATTGCAAGGTTTGTTTACATCGGTATGTAGTTCAGATGTTTTGAGTGCGTAGGTTTTAAATTGTTTACCTGCTGGAAACTGGTATTCTACTGGCTTAAAAACTGTACAAGAATTTGCAGGATTTGCATTTGCTGCAACCAATACCGTAAACTCTTTACCTGCAATATATTCTTCAATTAAAATATCGGTATAGCCGGCTGCAATTAGTGCTTCTTTTTTTATAGTTAGTTCCTCAATATTATGCACAAGAGATTGTTCATCTACACCCAAACTATCACCTGCTTTTGCCGGCTTAACAAATAAAGGAAAATGAAGCTGCATTATTTGCGCCGCAATAGGTTGTTGATTATTTAGTTCCACAAAATTAGGCGTAAGCACACCTGCACAATAAGCTACATATTTCATTAATGGCTTAGACGGATCATACAAAATAGCACTAGGTCCTGTATATGGCAAATTGAGTAAATCTAGGGTATGAATCACGTCAATTGAAGGAACAGACCAGTCTAGGTATCCTTCACATAGATTAACATAAATATCAAAATTTGCTGCTTTTAATTGTTGTAATTGTTGATAGGTAGTTAATTTGTTTAAGAAAATTGTTTGCACCGTATCACTAGGCAATAAATGCTGTAAATCACGTGGTGGATCATAGTTTTTATAATCAACGTTAGTAGTGCTATAATCGGGTTGTAATACACAAATTTTCATCTTTCTATTTTTTAGGCGATTTTGAACGTGCAATAGCATCGTCTAAAATTTCTACAATTAAACTAGTGAATGTTTCATTACTAAACCTTAAAATAGCTCCTATAGACGTATAATTTTCATCTTCACTAAGTCCGCACTGTGCATTTACTTCTAATACAAAAAGCTTTCCTGTTTCATTACTTAATCTAAAATCTATCCGCCCATAGCCCATCCCTTTCAATGATAAAAAAGCTTCTTTACTCAGCTTTTCTAAACTTTTTAATAACTGCAAATCAGTTACTGCTGCATACTCATAAAAAAAGGCACCTTCTGGCATTGCAGATTCATCTGTGTAGGTTTCCCAAAGCCTATCGAAGGATAAAAATTTTTCTTCCTCGGGTAATGAATCATGAAATACTCTTTCTATTGGTGTATAAAATTTTATTTTATCAGGCATTGTTGATGAACCCACAATTAAACTTGTAAACTCTCTACCCTTTATAAAAGTTTCTGCTAATAAACCAGCGGCATCTAAATTCCAGCCATGATATCCTTTTCCCATTTCTTGTAAAACAGTTTGACATTCAGAAAATGTTTGTACTACATTTTTTACAGTCAATCCCATACTTCCTGCCGAAACAGCTGGCTTAATAATTGCAGGTGTGCCAATTTCATTAAATAAAGTTTCATTAATACTATTATCAAAAACAATCCATTTTGCATTTGGCACTTCGTGTACATCAAACGCTTTTTTCATATCTATTTTAGAGGTTGTAATATGATAAAAAAAAGCATCCGCACCAGTATAAATTAGTGTAGATTTTTCAAGCGCATTCACTACTGAAATACCAGGAACACCATTTAACTCATCTCCATCACATAGATTTAAAACTATATTTGTTGACGGTAGATTGACAATCATATTAATAATTCTATTAAAATTGTCAAGTGTAATATCTAAAAACTGTAAATCACTGTCTTCAGTTTCAAAATAGGGTGCAAACACCCATATTTTATACTGTGCTTTATTGTTTAGAAATCCCATCAGTATGATTTATAAAAAGGTTTGATGATAAAATAACCCATAAGTTAAACGAACCTATAAAAAAAGGACCAATTCTTGCAAATTGATCCTTTTAATAGATGGGTAATTACTTGTTAAATTTTAATTTTCCATTCGTTTAGCATTGGGCGACCCAATAATGCATTTGCTTCGGCGTCGTTTTTAAAGCTTTCTTTTTTAGGATTCCAAGCAAGCGAGCGATTGAGTCTGTAAGCGATGTTTCCAATATTACAAACAGAAGCCGTACGATGACCAATTTCTACATCACAAATAGGTTTAGACCTGTTACGCATGGCTTGTAAAAAGTCGGCATAATGGTTTTTACTATTATAAACATGCTTTTCTGTTTCGCCAATAACCCTTGTTTTTAACTCTACAGGGCTTGTTTCTATTTTTCCCCTTTGAACGCGAATTTCTCCGGTTGTGCCATAAAAATGAATCGCATTGTTCCATTCCCATTTTTCGTGGGTCATTACAATACCATTATCGTATTTATAGGTTAAGAATGGATGTTCTTTTCCATCAGGCGCAGTAACTTCTATTGGCCCTGTGCTATCCATATCTAAAGCCCATTGTACAATATCAAACATATGTGCACCCCAATCAGTTACCATTCCGCCACCAAACTCACGGTAGTTTCGCCAGTTAGGAAATACATTTTTTGATGTTGGAGGCGCTAACTCTGCATTGAAATTGGCAAAGGAATTAGGACCTAACCATTTTTCCCAATCCAATCCTTCTGGTATTGTTTCGGCTGGTAAATTATAGGCAGATGGCGGTGGACCTACATTTACTTTTACATTTTTTATTTCGCCAATATATCCGTTACGAATTAATTCTGCGGCTTGTCTAAACTCAGGCCAAGAACGTTGCATGTTTCCTGTTTGAAAAACACGTTTGTGTTTGCGCGTAGCATTCACCATTGCACGACCTTCTCTTACAGTTAGTGATAAAGGCTTTTCGCAATAAATATCTTTTCCTGCTTCTGCTGCTCTAACAGCCATTGCAGCGTGCCAATGGTCTGGCGATGCAATGATTACAGCATCTATATCTTTGCGCCCTAATAGCTCTCTAAAATCATTATAAACAGGTATTTCTGGTACAGCACCCAAGCTAGCAGATTTTGCATAGGTAGACTTAATATAATCGAGGGTTAAATCGGCTTTTGCTTTATATACTTCACTAATACCAACAAATCTTGCTTGACCTGTAGATAAAAAAGAAGATGTTAGTCCCCTACCTTGTTTACCCGAACCAATTAATCCCATATTAATGATATCACTTGGCGCTAAGTATTTAATACCCGACGGGCTCGTTCCTCCTAAAACATAACGAGGAACAATCATAAATCCTGCCATGGCTTTGGCAGTGGTTCCCATGAAATCTCTTCTGGAAATGGAGCTGATTTTTTTTTCTTTCATTTTGGCTGAGTTAGTATGTTTAAATTTGATTTAATTATTACTTTGAAAAAGAATAAGGGAAGGATGCTGCTTGCGTTCCACGTTTTAAATTTGGTTGATTACTCATGTTAAATTGCAGGGTTCCTCCATTCATAATATTAGCATGTGTGATGAAATTTTTATTATAGTCAACGCCATTTAAATTGGCAGATTGTATATAGAAATTTGATGCGCTATTTTTTGGCGCTGCAATAATAAACTGCTTTCCGTTCTCTAAATTTAAGCTGATTTTTTTGAATAATGGCGCACCAATTACATATTGATTACTGCCCGGACAAACCGAATAAAATCCTAGTGCACTAAATACATACCAAGCACTGGTTTGACCATTGTCTTCATCGCCACAAAAACCATCTGGGGTAGGTCTATACAGTTTATTCATAGCATCTCTAACATGAAATTGCGTTTTATAAGGAGCACCACAAAAATCATATACATAAATCATGTGTTGAATAGGTTGGTTGCCGTGTGCATATTGCCCCATATTCATTACTTGCATTTCAAGCATCTCGTGAATCACGCCGCCTCTGTAAGCAGATCCGTCGAATATGGGAGGCAGGTTAAACACGCTGTCAAGCATGGCTTCCATTACCTTGTTACCACCCATTAAATTAGAAAGTCCTTTAAAATCGTGGAACACACTCCAGCTATAGTGCCAAGCATTTCCTTCTACAAATTCACCGCCCCATCTAAACGGATTAAAGCTGGGTTGAAAACTGCCATTTTTATTTTTACCGCGCATTAAATTATGCGATGGATCAAAAATATTTTTATAATTCTGAGAACGTTTGGCAAATTTTTCTATTTCAGATTTTGGTTTGCCCAATGCAGTTGTTAATTGGTTTAAACAAAAATCAGCAAATGCATACTCTAAAGTTTTTGCTGCACTTCCGCCATACATATCTGCTGGCACATAGCCTAATTCATTGTATTCCTTTACACCGTTTCTACCTAGTGTATTAATGGGTCCTTGGTTCTCGGTGTTTTTCATTAAGGCTTTGTACATGGTATCCATATCAAACCCTCTAATGCCTTTTAAATAGGCATCCGAAATAACTGCTGCAGAATTAGAACCAATCATGGTTGCGCGATGCCCTGGATTGGCCCATTCTGGCAACCAGCCACTTTCTTTATAGGTATTTACCAAGCCTTGCATGATATGCCCATCTAACTCAGGAAACATCATTGTTAAAAAAGGAAATAAGCCCCTGAACGTATCCCAAAAACCAGTATCTGTAAACATGTATCCTTGTTCTAGGTTGCCATTATAAGGACTATAGTGTACCATTTTATTATTGGCATCAAACTCATAAAATTTTCTAGGAAACTGTAGCATTCTATAAAGGCAAGAATAGAATGTTTTAGTTTGGTCTTCTGTGCCTCCTTCTACTTTTATTTTACTCAACTCTTTGTTCCAAGCTGCTTTTGCTTTTGTACGAATTTCATTAAAAGTTTGGTTGCCAATTTCTCTTTGTAAATTAAGTGCTGCTTGTTCGTATGAGATAAAAGACGATGCAATTCTTACTTGCACTTGTTCGCCTTTTTTTGTTTTGAATCCTACAACCGCTTGCGCATGAAAACTGGTCATTTCTTTTTTAACAGCATTTACAAGACTATCATCAACTGTATAGGTTAGATCAAAAGCTTTATCGAATTGAATGATAAAATAGTTTTTAAAATTAGCAGGCACACCTCCTCTATTACGGGTGGTGTAACCAATGATTTTTTTCTCTTCAGGAATAATTTTTACATAAGATCCGCGATCGAATGCATCTATTAGAATATAAGATGAATCAGATTTTGGAAAAGTAAATTGAAAAATAGACGCTCTTTCTGTAGGTGTGATTTCTGTTAGTATATCGTAATCTGCTAAATAAACATTGTAATAATACGGATTGGCAATTTCTGCTTTATGCGAAAACCAACTGGCTCTTTTTTCTTCATTCACATTCATTTTGCCAGTCATTGGCATAATAGAGAACTGGCCATAATCACCCATCCAAGGCGAAGGTTGGTGCGTTTGCTTGAAGCCCCTAATTTTATCTGCAGTATAAGTGTACTGCCAACCATAACCATTAGTACCTGTTTGTGGCGTCCAACAATTCATTCCCCATGGCATGGTAATAGCCGGATAAGTATTGCCATTTGAAAAAGAATACTTAGAATCTGTACCCATTAATGGATTCACCAATTCTTCGGGATGTGATACGGTTTGTGCATTTACAAAAAAAGTTATTCCAATAAAAAATAGCAAACAAAGTTTTTTCATATTCAATCGATTGTAAATAATAATAGTTTAAAAATTTATTGCAGCACAAATACATGCTTACCTGCGGGCACTTCTTTCACAATAAAAAATCCATCTATGGGTTGTAGGTTTAATATTTTCCCATCCATTGAAAGTGTTGGTTTTAATGGATTATAGGCCAAACAAATATTACCAGTTGTGGCACCGGGTAATGAAATATTTATTTGATCATTCAATTTGTTTTTTTGATATGCAACTTCTACCTCACCTTTTAATAGTGTTGTTTTGAGTGTAGCAAAACTTAAGCTACCTAATTGAGGTTTGATTTGTATTTGGTATCCACCAGGGCTAATTGGTTCAACGCCCATTAGTTTGCGAACAATAATATTAGCAGGTGCTGCACCCCATGCATGGTTCCAGTCTAAATTGGGTTTGTATTTTATATCCCAAGCTTCCATAGTAATGGTAGAACCAACACGAAGCATATTGTACCAGCTCCTTTCGGTTGTTGCGGTTAATAAACTCAAAGCATAGTCGCTAGATCCTGCATCGTACAGAGCATCTAATAAAAACTGCGCGCCATAAACGCTACAAGCCATTCTACGCGTAGCAATAAAATTAGTTACGGTTTTTATATATTCTTTTTTTACCAATCCAAAATCTAGGGCAAACATATTGGCGTGTAAGGATGAATGTAATGTGCTATCGCCATCTTTAATTAAGTGTGTTGTTTGATCTACAAACACGCGTTGAAATGATTGATATACTTGGTCTGCTTTTTCTTGGTATAATTTAGCATCTGCAGTTTTTTGTAAGACTAGTGCAATTTGGTGCATCAATTTTAAATTCTGATAATAAAATGCATTAACAACAGCATTATGTGTGGTAAATACATACCCATCAATTTCACCTTTGAATTCTTTTTCTGTACCTATGTAAGCAACTTCTTTGGGCCAGTCTACAATATCTCTTAAGTCTGCCTTGCCATCAAATGCTTTTGTAATATGGATTGACTGTAAGAATTCTTTTGTTTGTTTATTGGTTTTGGTACTAATCAATCCATTTTCACTGGCTAATGGCATTAATATTTTTGGTTGTAGTTCTGTATAATAAGTTTGTAAAAAACTAGCATCACCAGTATATAAATAATCATTCCATGCTAAAGGAACATTTTGCAAACTCCATTCAGTTGGCCAGGTTGGATGATAAATTAAATAGGCCATCGAACGACGCGCCATGCTATATTCTGCATCTACAGAATAGTGCGATAACTGATTAATTAATGCATCTCCTTCGTAAGGAACACGTTCTCTATCTCCGTCTAAATAGTGTCCGGTAAAACTGGTGGCTTTAATAGAATACTTACAGAGATCCCAGATTTTATTTAATATAGTATCACTGCAATTAAAGCTCGATGCATTTTCATTAAACGGATAATACACCATTTTTCTAACTACTGAACTTGCTGTAATTGGTCCTGAAAAATTATGAATGGTTACATACCTAAATGGAAAAACTTCTCCAATATAACTAGGCATTTGTACGGGCGTTCTGCTATTGCGTTTGGCATCGGGCGGCCATTTGATGGTATAATCGTGCTGGCCCTTTGTAACGTATAGTGCTATTTTTTTATAGCGAACATTTCCATTGGTTTTAAATAAATAAGTAGGGGCTGATAATGCTTCTGCCACTTCTATATAAATGGAATCGTTTTGCAAACTATTAATATGTAAATCCAACTGCGCAAAAGCATCCTTTCCAAAATCTAAAAAATAATCGCCATTGTCTTTTTTAAGAATCAAACTAGGGTTTTGGAAATCGAAGGTTAAAGGTGAATGCGATATATCTCCAATAGAATCTGGTTTATTTTGATAAAAAGATTGGATAGTTGAAAATTTGCTTGGTATATCTTTTCCACTCCAAACCTGTACTTTCCAATAATAGACTTGCTGGTTTTGTAAAGGCTTACCAGCATATATTGTTTGGTTAACTTTGTTAGCAACTTTTTTTGAATCCCAAAAATCTGCTTTGTTTTCAATTAACAATTTTTCTGATTTACAGCTATCGCTAGATTTTCTTTAACAGATATGCCGTTGCTGCTTACTTTTTCGGTATGCAATAATAAATTACATCTTAACCGAACCGGTGCAGGAAGTGCTTGGCTTTGAGCCGACATAGCAGCTATTAAAAAACTAATTACAACTAATAGCTTAAGCATATGGCAACAGTTTAAATTTTTAGCTCCTCTTGGTTTTTTCTAACCAAAGTATTTATTTTAATTTTAAAAATTCACTACCTGCCATTAAAAATGCGCCTGTACCAAAATTCTGCCAACTATCTGCAGTTGCAGGCATTGGATTTGCACCAATATTTTGTACCCATCCAACTTTGCCATTTGCTTGTTGACATTTTAACATTGCATTCCATGCCTTTTTAACTGTAGGTAAATAGTCGGCTTTCTTTAATAATCCATTATTGATACCCCAAGCTAATGAAAATGTATAAAAGCCACTTCCACTTACCTCTCCATATGTAAATGATTCAGGATATAGTAAACTAGTACGCCATAGTCCATCAAAATGTTGTAGCC
>JAPLEL010000114.1 GCA_026391415.1 Bacteroidota bacterium | reverse complement strand
GCTTTGTTTTACAGTACAAAGCAACCTCTCAAGGCTAGGGAGAACAATAGCGGAATTTGTGATAAATGCCTACTAAAAATGCCCAACCCCTTGTAATAGGATTGGGCATTTATTTGTGTTAGTTATGTGGTAGTAAGTAGTAGTCTTACTACTTTTGTATTATAAATAGTACTTAAATTAAGCCTTGTTTCATAGCGTATTTAACAAGGTTGGCATTATTGTGAATATTAAGCTTTTCCATGATTCTTGCACGATAGGTGCTAATTGTGTTTACGCTTAGTGATAAAGCTTCCCCAATTTTAGAAATACTTTGTCCGCTAGCTAATAGTTTTAAAACTTCAAATTCACGGTCCGATAAAATTTCGTGGGGTGGTTTGTCTACATTTTGCTCAATAGACTCCGCTAGTATTTCGGCTACTTGTGGCGTTATATATTTTTTACCGCCTAATATTTTTTCTACAGCATTTACCAGTTCAAAAGGGGCACTTTCTTTTGTTAGGTAACCAGAAGCGCCTGCTTTGATTGAACGAACCGCATATTGTTCTGGAGAGTGCATGCTTAATATTAAAACTGGAACTAGTGGTGCGTGTTCTTTGATTTGTTTTAATACCTCAATTCCTGATTGACCAGGCATACTAATATCAGAAATAATAATATCCCATTTTTCTGAAAAGGCTTTTTTTAATAAATTAGCCGCGTCTGACACATCGTGAATCTCGCAAAAAGGAAAAGCTTCTAATAATATTCGTTTGAGACCTTCGCGAACAATCGTATGGTCGTCTGCAATTAAAACTTTCATTAATTAGAGGGGATTTAGGGGTGTTTGAGGTAAAAATCTTGTAAAAGATTTTGTATATACTTTGGGTTTAAATCTAATAAGTTAAAATATATCTATTATTAACTAATAATCAATTAGGAATGTCTAAAAAAAATATAGTTGACTATTTTTTAATTAACAGAGAATCCCCATTCGTTTAACCTATTGTTTGCTTCGGTCCTTCTTTATTATCTTGCAGCTATGCAACAATACCACCAACTATTACAATATATATTAGACAACGGAGCCGTTAAAACGGATAGAACAGGTACTGGAACTAGAAGTTGTTTTGGGTACCAGATGCGGTTTGACCTTCAAAAAGGCTTTCCAATGGTTACTACCAAAAAATTGCATTTAAAAAGTATTGTTTATGAATTGCTTTGGTTTTTAATGGGTGATACCAATGTGAAATACCTAAATGAACACAAAGTGAGTATTTGGAACGAATGGGCCGATGAAAATGGCAATCTTGGCCCGGTTTACGGAAAACAATGGCGTAGTTGGGAAGGGGCAGATGGAACAGTAATTGATCAAATTACAGATACGATTAATCAAATTAAAAATAGTCCAGACAGTCGACGCATGATTGTTAGTGCTTGGAATGTAGCGGAATTACCCAAAATGGCGTTAATGCCTTGTCATAGTTTGTTTCAATTTTATGTGGCAGATGGCAAACTGAGTTGTCAATTATACCAAAGAAGTGCTGATGTGTTTTTGGGTGTGCCTTTCAATATTGCCTCTTATGCCTTATTAACGATGATGGTTGCACAGGTTTGTGGTTTGGAATACGGCGATTTTGTACACAGTTTTGGCGATGTGCATTTATACAATAACCATATAGAACAGGCACAATTACAATTAAGCAGAGAAAGTTTTCCTTTGCCAGTAATGAAAATAAATCCTGATGTAAAAGATATTTTTTCTTTTCAGTTTGAAGATTTTACATTGGAGAACTATCAACACCATCCACCAATTAAAGCGCCGGTTGCTGTTTAGTTAGCTTTTTATTTACCTAATTTTGTTAGATGATCATTTCTTTAATAGTAGCCGCATCGAACAATAATGCCATAGGCAAAGACAATCAATTGCTTTGGCATTTACCCAAAGACATGCGGTTCTTTAAAAATACTACTTGGGCTATGCCTGTTATTATGGGGCGTAAGACCTTTGAATCTATGGGAAGTAAGCCTTTAAATGGCAGAATGAATATTGTAATTACGCGCCAAGAAAATTATCAAGCAACAGGAGTTGTGCTAGCGAATAGTTTATCCGATGCCTATGCAAAAGCGGTAGAAGCAGATTATAAAGAAGTATATGTAATTGGAGGAGCTGAAATTTATGCACAAGCTTTGCCATTTGTAAATACTATTTATTTAACTAGGGTGGATACTATCATTGAGGGGGATAGCTATTTTCCTGTATTAGATAATAGTTGGAAATTAGCTTCAGAAGAATCATTTGGGGCCGATCAAAAACATGCTTTTGCATTTTGTTTTCAAGTGTATATGAAAGCATAACCTAATTGATTTCAGCAGATGTATTCTCCCATTAAACTTGCCTTCAAATTTTTAAAATACCAGTTGACTGCTTCCAATGGAAAAGGGCATGGCGTGCATTCTCCTTTTGTGTTTACTTTTATAAAAGAAGTGCTGAATGATCAACGAAATTTTTATGCCTATCAACCAATTGAAAATTGCAGGAAACTATTGCTGAAAAACCCTACAGTATTAAGTGTAACTGATTTTGGTGCAGGTTCTAGAACAAAAAAATCGAATGATAGAAGTATAAAAGAAATGGCTAATTCGTCATTAAAACCAAAAAAATTTGGGCAACTATTGTTTAGACTAGTAAATTATTACAAGCCTAAAAATGTCTTAGAATTGGGTACATCCTTTGGTATTACTACGGCCTATCTATCGGCAGGAAATGAACAGGCACAAATTGTTACCATGGAAGGTTCGGAGGCAGTGTCTGCTGTAGCAAAAAAAAACTGGCAATTATTGGGTAGAAAAAATATTGAATTACAACAAGGAAATTTCAATGAAATACTAGCGCCTTTTATAGCAACAGCAGCAGTATTAGATTTTGTTTTTGTAGATGGAAACCATAGATACAAACCCACTATTGAATATTTTAACACCCTATTGCCCAATTTGCATGAACAGTCAATTCTTGTATTTGATGATATTCATTGGAGTAAAGAAATGGAACAGGCATGGTTAGAAATTCAACAACACCCTTCTGTAACCCTTACCATTGACTTGTTTTTTATTGGACTAGTTTTTTTTAGAAAAGAAAACAAAGCAAAACAAAATATGATCATTCGTTTTTGAAAACGGCCTTTTTTGTAATAGGTTGTATATTTGAAAAAATTTCCATTGGCTTTACCCTCTGCACTCATTCAATCTTTACAATCCGCTACTGGCTTTGAGCAAGATGCGTTTGAGCAAGTACATGCATCTGGTGAGCAAGTGGTATCTATCAGAACAAATCCTACAAAATCAGTTCCTTTAAATCAATTATCCATACAAGCAAATACTCCTTGGTGCCCAAACGGCAGGTATTTAACAGAACGTCCTTTTTTTACGTTTGATCCATTATTACATGCGGGTGCTTATTATGTACAAGAAGCAAGCAGTATGTTTTTATGGCAAGCAATAACGCAAGTTGTTCCTGAATCAACAGGGAAAAAAGTATTAGACCTATGTGCTGCTCCTGGCGGTAAAACAACACTATTAGCCAGTTATTTTACAGATGGATTAGTGGTAGCTAATGAAGTGATAAAAAATAGAGCAGCAATTTTAGTGGAGAACTGCACCAAATGGGGTTGTGCACCCTTAGTGGTTACCAATAATGATCCTGCACATTTTCAATCATTGCCAGGTTTTTTTGATGTAATGGTGGTTGATGCACCTTGCAGTGGCAGTGGTTTGTTTAGAAAAGATCCAAATGCAATGCAGGAGTGGAGTGAAGAGAGTGTTACACTATGTAACCAGCGTCAGCAGCGCATTTTGGCAGATGCATTGCCTTGTTTAAAAGAAGGTGGAATATTAATTTATGCTACTTGTTCTTATTCAATGGAAGAAGATGAAACGATTTGTGATTGGTTGGTTGATTCGATGGATATGAAAAGCATAAGCCTATCTACAGACCCCAATTGGGGTATTGTTTCAACCCAATCTACTATTAGGCAAGCAGCAGGATATCGATTTTATCCCAATCTTGTAAAAGGCGAAGGATTTTTTTTAGCAGTGTTTCAAAAGTTAGCGTCAACAGAAAATAAACGCTACAAAGCAAATGCTATTCAAATGGCATCTAAAACAGAACAGCAACAAATTATTGATACGATTCCTTTAATGCCAGGACTGTCTTTTTTTAATCAGTCTGGAGCAATTAGGGCAATTCCAGAAGAATGGATGACGGATATTGGTATTTTAGCCAGCCAATTATACATTAAAAAAGCAGGTATTGAACTCGCCAGCTTAAAGGGAAAAGATGTTGTGCCATCGCATGAGTTGGCATTAAGTCCAATACTATTAGCGGGTTATCCTGTTATAGAACTTCCTTTAGACGCAGCTTTGCAGTATTTAAGGCGAAAAGAATTTGTATTTTCAGGGATAATTGGATGGAATTTGGTGCAATTTGGCGGATTGGCTTTGGGTTGGGCGAAAGTTTTACCCAATAGGATTAATAATTATTATCCTGCAGAATGGCGTATACTAAAAGATTAATTTTACAATAATACTAGATTGTTGCGTATGAAATTTTTGAGTTCCTTTTTTGTCTGCTTCATTTCTATTACTACTTTGGCACAAGACCGATTTGTAGTGATGAGCAGCGGAGCTAATTTTTATATCAATCGGGTAAGTAGTGGAAGCATACCATTAAAAAGTTTTGCCATTCAGTTTGATGTTCCTGTTGCTGTTTTGGCACAATACAATGCAGTATCAATAAATGCTACTATTGAAAAAGGTGACCTTGTAAAAATTCCATTAACCAAAAATAATTTCGTACAAAAATCTAGGGCAGGAAAATATCAACCGGTGTATTATATTTTTAAAACGGGCGATAATTTATCTAGAATTAGTCAACGGTACAATAAAATAAATATCGACACCCTAAAAAAATGGAATGACCTCAATGAGGATTATGTACCTGTAGGTAAGCCTTTAACGATTGGATTTTTAATCAATGAAAAAGTTTTGTTTACCACTGCAGCATATCAGGCAATTGCTTATGATACTATTCCAAATCCGAACGAATTAGACGCTGCAAAATATGGTGCAAAAACAATTGTAGGGGAAATGAAGCCAGTACCAGTGCCTGTTCCAGCGCCTCCTGCAGAAAAACCAGTAATTATAAACCCGGTAATTGAATCGGCAATTACTGTAACTAAAAAAAAGCAACAAAAAAATATTTTTGAGGTCGCTGCAAAAAATCAAACACTTGGAGTTTATAATTACAAACCCAAACAAACTGATGAAGGCTATTTTGCACACAGTTATTTTACACAAGAAAAAAATCTGGCCTACCAGTTTTTAACTGGAGACGCAGGTGTTTTTAAAACAATTTCTGGAGTGGTGGATAGAAAATTTTATGTGTTGGTTAATGAAATTTTGCCAGGAACGATTTTGCGAATTACTACATCAAATAAAAAAAGTGTCTGTGCCAAAGTGTTAGGGCCATTGCCTGAAACAAAAGGGGCAGAAGGGCTTTTGTTGCGAATGAACAATGCAGCAGCTAAAGCATTAGATATTTCTGAAGATCGCCTTACTATTAGTATTAGTTATATTGAATTTTAAATTTAATGAATTATGAATAAATTATTTACAGCAATTTTGGTATTTGTTTTATTTGCTACTTGTGATTCACAAGCACAGAATGGTAGTTTAAATGTTGCTACTTTTGAATCTGCCATCAACAGTAATACCTTTCAATTATTAGACGTACGTACCGCCGGCGAATATCAGTCGGGGCATTTAAAGAATGCATTACAAGCAGACTGGAATAACCAAGCGCAATTTATTGATCGTATAAAATATTTAGACAAGTCAAAGCCATTATTGGTTTATTGCGCATCGGGTATGAGGAGTGGGAATGCAGCAAAATATTTAGTAGCCAATGGTTTTACAAACGTGCAAAACTTACAGGGTGGTTTAACTGCTTGGAAAATGGAAGCAAAGCCAGTAGAAGCAATGGCAAATACCGCACAATTGTCAATGGAAAATTTTCTGGCATCTACAAAAGCAGCACCAGTTGTTTTGGTTGATTTTGGTGCGCAGTGGTGCCCACCATGTAAAACCATGGAACCGGTATTGCAAAAATTACAAGCTCAACCATCATTAAAATTTTCTTTAGTAAAAGTTGATGGCGGTATGGATATAAATGTGATGCAACAAATGAAAGTGGATGCATTACCTGTTTTTATCATCTACAAAAAAGGGGTAGAAGTATGGCGCAATCAAGGTGTTGTTGACTTTGCTGAATTAAAAAAGCAATTGAGCAACTAGTCAATTACTATAGCACTTGTAGAACGGTAGCCTCTTAAAAAATCAGCAACCAACATTCTTTTCTTTCCTTCTAATTGTAGGTCAAGTAAGTGTATATAGCCGTCGTGTACTGCAAATTTTAATATTTGTTTGCTATCTGTAAAAATACTGCCAGCAGCATGTGTGTGTGTGGCCATCTCTTTTTCACTCCGATATATTTTTAAAATTTTATCGTCTACTTTTGATAGTGCGCCAGGGAATGGCGAAAGACCTCGAATAAAATTATGAATACTAGCAGCCGATTGTTTCCAGTTTATTTGGCAGTTTTCTGTAAATAATTTTGGTGCATGTTTAATATTGGCTAGATCAATCAATTCGTTTTGGGGCATTGGTTGTATGGTTTTTTCTGCAATGGCTTTAATGGTTTCTACCAATAAATTGGCACCAATTTCTTTCATACGATCATGCACTTCTGCGGTGGTTTCATTGTTACCAATGGCAAAGCTTTTTTGAAGCAAAATATCGCCAGTATCTATGGCGTGTTGAAGTTTAAATGTAGTTACACCAGTTTGCGCTTCTCCATTAATAACAGCCCAGTGAATTGGCGCGGCACCTCGGTATTGTGGTAGTAATGATCCGTGTAAATTAATGGTTCCTAATTTTGGCATGTTCCAAACTATTTCTGGCAACATTCTAAAAGCAACTACTACTTGAACATCTGCATTAAGCGCAGTTAGTGCTGCTATAAAATTGGGATTTTTTAATTTTTCGGGTTGTAGAATATGTAATGCTTTTTCAACTGCATATTTTTTAACGGCACTCTCTGTTAGTTTCATACCCCGTCCTGCAGGTTTGTCTGGTGCTGTAATTACGCCTACAATATTACAGCCCGCTTGTACCAATGCATCTAAGGAAGCTACGGCAAATTCAGGGGTTCCCATGAATATGATGCGTAATGCTTGCATTGGTGAATTTGCAGTTGGGTTGTTCATGCGGCGAATATAATTCTTGTTATTTAAAGTCGGGATATAGCAAATATTTCTGTCTGATTTTTTTAAATGCAGCAAGTTTAGGTTCCCAAGATTTACGAATATTTGCTTCGGAAACACCTGCTTTTACTTGTTCAATTAGTTCTGCATTGCCAGCAAGTTTATTAAAAAAATAATCTACTGCTTTACCCGATTTAGGTTTCAAAAAAAAGTTTTCTTTATCAGGGTACAATTGATAAGCATTTATTAAATACTTGACTTGAACTTTTCCATCTATTGCTTTTAAAACCATTTCTTTTGTTCCAAATAAATTCCATCCGTAACATAGTTTGTCTTTTAATTTTGGATCCTTTGCGCCGTCTCTGCTGGTAGGTGTAAAAGTGTATAAATTATTTGGCAAACTAGGATGTCCAAAAATAGCAAAGGGATGATCTGTGCCGCGTCCTTCACTTAATATGGTGCCTTCAAAAAAACAAGTAGAGCCATACCAATATGCAGAACTCATATCTGGTAAGTTGGGAGAAGGTTTAACAGGCAATTCATATTTTGATTGGTGTGTATAATTGCTGCATGGAATAATCGTAAATAAAAATGGGGTATCAACTGTTTTTTTTGCTACTTGTATTTTTGTATATTTTTCATTGGCTTGTGGTGTTAACCATTTTTCGCCTGCCAACATTTTTGCGTATTCGCCAATTGTCATTCCGTAAACAATGGGTATTGGTTGCATGCCAATAAAACTTTTAAAAGCAGTATCTAACACTGGTCCATCCACAAAAAAACCATTTGGGTTAGGACGATCAAGTATCAATAAGGGTTTATTATTTTCAAAAGCCGCTTCTATAAAAGACTGTAAGGAAGAAATAAATGTATAGTAGCGAGTACCTACATCTTGTATGTCGAATAATAGAATGTCAACATCTTTTAAGTCGTCGATTGAGGGTCTTCTTTTTTTACCATACAAAGAAATAACAGGAATGCCTGTTGCAGAGTCAATATAGTTGTCTACTTTTTCGCCAGCATCTGCTTTGCCACGAAAACCATGTTCTGGTCCGAATGCAATGGTTATTTTAATGCCTAGTTTTATTAGTGAATCTACCAAATGCGTATTGCCAATAGTGGCTGTATGGTTAGCAAAAATGCCAATACGTTTGTTTTTTAACAAGGGTAGGTAAGCGGCAGTGTTATAAGCACCCGGAGCTATGTTCATTTGAACTTTAGTAGGTGTTGCTTGTGGTTTACGCGTTAAAATTGGGGCAGGTTGCGCAAAACTGCTGCCAATTATCAGCACAAATACAATACAAAAAGGCCATTTTTTCATTTAAGTAGCTTTAGGCCCGAAAGTTAACTAAAATTTACTTTCTTCTTTTTGTTTTTGGATTGTACTTTTGCCGCGGAATTTGGTATTTCTTTCAATTACAAATCAAAAACATGCAACAAGTTAAAAAAGGTGATACTGTAAAAGTACATTATCATGGAAAGCTAACCGATGGTAGTACTTTCGATTCTTCTGAAGGCCGCGAACCACTTGAGTTTGAAGTAGGTGGTGGTATGGTAATTCCTGGTTTCGATGCCGGTGTTACTGGAATGACAGTTGGTGAAAAAAAGACAATTTTGATCGCAGTTGCTGAAGCCTATGGTCCTAAACAGGAAGATATGGTGATGGAGTTTCCAAAAGATCGTTTTCCAGCCGATATGGTTCCTGAAGTAGGTATGCAGTTGAATATGAGCAATAATGAAGGTCAAAACTTTCCAGTAGTGATTGTGGAAGTTCGTGACGAAGTGGTTGTTTTAGACGCAAACCATCCTTTGGCTGGCGAAGATTTAACCTTTGATCTAGAGCTAGTAGCAATAGATGCAAAGAGTATGATTATTATGCCTTAATCGATTTTTCGTTTACTCGGTATATTACTGCCCAACAGTTTTTGTTGGGCAGTTTTTTTATGAGCAACTATCTATACAGCAATAAATAATCTCTATTATCTTGCAAATAAAATCAGCTACCCTTGAATACGAATACTACGCTTATAGAACGTTTTTGCAGATACGTACAAATAGATACGCAGAGTGACCCAACAAGTTCTGCCGCACCCTCTACCGAAAAACAGAAAAATCTATCCAAACTATTAGCAGCAGAATTAGTAGATATGGGTGTTGTTGATGCGCATTCCGATGAATTCGGGTATGTATATGCCACGATACCATCTAACAGTGCAAATAAAGTTCCAGTGGTATGTTTTTGTGCGCATGTAGATACCGCGCCAGATTGTAGTGGCTTGCATGTAAAACCTATCATTCATAGTAATTATAATGGTGCTAATATTGTTTTGCCAGATGATAATACACAAGTTTTATCGCCAGAAAAATATCCTTATTTATTAGAACATATTGGCCACACTATTATTACTGCAAGTGGTAATACCTTACTTGGTGGTGATGATAAAGCAGGTGTTGCGATTATTATGGAATTGGCTAAGTACTTACAGGAAAATCCTGCTATAATACATGGTGATGTACGCATAGTTTTTACGCCCGACGAAGAAGTTGGCAGAGGAACAGATCATTTAAATATGCAAAAATTAGGAGCCGATTTTGGCTATACTTTAGATGGCGGTGCTTTGGGTAGTTTTGAAGACGAAACATTTAGTGCAGATGCTGCTATTATTACCATTCATGGAGTGATAGCGCATCCTGGTGATGGAAAAAATAAATTGGTGAATGCTATAAAAATTGCAGGAGAAGTTTTAGCTGCCTTACCCAAAGATGGATGGTCGCCAGAAACAACAGAAGGCAGACAAGGGTTTGTGCATCCTGTAAGTGTAGAAGGGCTTTCAGAAAAAGCAATAATTGATTTCATAGTACGTGATTTTGATACTAATAAATTGCTAGACTATGAGCAGCAACTAAAAGCCATTGCCGAAAAAATAGTACAGCAATATCCAAAAGCATCTATGGAATTTGAAGTGAAGGAGCAGTATAGAAATATGAAAGAAGTACTCGATCAGTTTCCGCAAGTAGAGGCAAATGCAAGGGAAGCTTACGCGCGTATTGGTGTAGATTTTGTTAAAATTCCTATTAGAGGCGGAACCGATGGAAGCCGTTTGAGCTTTATTGGACTGCCTTGTGCCAATATATTTACAGGCATGCAAGCCATACATAGTAAGAAAGAGTGGATTGGGGTAAGAGATATGGGAAAAGCCATTCAAGTATTGGTTGAGCTAGTTCAAGTATGGGAACAGAAATCTGTGCTTGAAAATTGTGCGCAGAATACTAACTTACACAAAATTTAAAAGCATGAACATTTTAATAGAATACTGGTGGATACTAGCGGTGCTCTTTATTATATTTAGCGGATTGGTAACAGTCAACCAAGGCACTATTGCGGTGATTACCATGTTTGGAAAATATCGCCGAATTTTACGTCCAGGATTAAATTTTAAACTACCGCTTTTTGAACAAGTTTTTAAAACGGTGAGCATTCAAAATCGTTCTGTTGAATTAGAATTTCAGGCGGTTACACTTGATCAAGCGAATGTGTATTTTAAAAGCATGTTATTGTATTCGGTAATTAATCAAGACGAAGAGTCTATTAAAAATGTAGCATTTAAATTTATTAGCGATAAAGATTTAATGCAAGCATTGATTCGTACCGTTGAAGGAAGCATTCGCGGATTTGTTGCTACAAAAAAACAAGCCGAAATTTTATTGCTTCGTAGAGAAATTGTAGAGTTTGTGAAAGAGCAAATTGATCAGTCATTAGAAGGATGGGGGTATCATTTACAAGATTTACAAATCAATGATATTACTTTCG
>JAPLEL010000049.1 GCA_026391415.1 Bacteroidota bacterium | reverse complement strand
GAAAAAGCATTTCCTAAAAAATCAATCATTGGTACTATTAGTTATATGCCTGCCATTTTTGGTTGTATGGTGGCTAGTGTTGTGATTAGAGGCTTGTTACCAGCAGAAAACAATTAGTAAATCAAATATGGAGCTACTTCGTTTTTCCAATTATTTACAGCGGTTAGTTTTGTAATACTTGCAATGAATTGATTTAACGGTAAATCAAATAAGGCCTCACTATTTGGGATCCCTAACAATTTATCTAAATGATTTTTTCCATCAGGATTTACTTGTGTACAATACGGTGCCCATTCGAATTTTGTAGGATGCAATGCTTTTATTAATTGAATTAGTAATAGTCCATTGGTAACCGATTGAAAATAGGCGGGTTCTTTTATATTCAGTTGTATGCCATTACACTGTTGGTCTTTGTATTTTCCTGCAATTGGAATAAATTGTATGGGTGTTGCAACTACTTCATCTAGTCCTAATTGATTAAATAATCCGGCCACTTTTTTACTATCCATCCATGGTGCTCCAGCAATGCAAAATGCCTGATTAGTTCCCCTGCCTTCACTAATATTTGTAGCTTCTAACAAACACATTCCAGGATACAATAACATGCTCTCAAAGCTTTGTATGGCGGGCGATGTAGCAACAAATGCATTTCCCCAGTCTGGTTGAAAATCTGTTCTGTCACAAAAACTAAATGGCATGATTGTTAGGTTGCATTTTAATTGTTGGATAGCATTAAAATATTGTGCTAATTCGCCCAAACTACAACTATGCCGAATGGGTATTGGCCATCTCCCAATAAAGGATGCTGAATCCTCATCTAACATAGGGCCTTCTGCTAGTGAAAGATTTGCAGAAATAGGATTTGGTCTATCTAGTACTATTAATTTTTTATTGGATGCTGCGCAAGCTTCCATCACATAAGTCAGCGTCCATAAATAAGTATAAAATCTACTTCCAATATCTGGAATATCAAATAATACCAAATCGATATTTTCTAAATCTTCAGCTGATGGTTTTAATTTATTTCCATATAAACTAATAATGGGTAATTGTGTTAATGCGTCTGTGCCATTTGGCATTGGTTTACCGTCTTCGCCAGTTGCTTCTATTCCATGTTCTGGAGAAAATAAACAAACCAAATTAAAACCATTTTTTATTAATGCGACCCTAGATGAAATGCCATCTCTTGTTCTTGCTGCATTGTTTGTAACCAATGCAATACGTTGATTTTTTATTTGCTCGGGTTGTTGTAATAAATGGTCTATTCCAAATAAAATCATGGTGGTATTATTAGTCGCGTTCAAACACTAATGCATCTTTTAATTGCTCAATTACATTAAAGATAATTGGGCAACGATTATAGTGCATGAAACTGGTAAATAGTCGTTGTTTAAAATTGGGTAAATGCATAGCAGGAAATTCTCTGCAACCTGCAAATCGATTTTCGTAAACGCTACATTTATTATCCGATAAAAAAGTACAGGGAATGGTATTTATTAGCATTAATCCATTCGATCCTTTCTCTAAATATTGTTCGTCAAAATTTTCCCTGGTTTGGTTTAATGCTGATGATAATACATTGGCCTCCTCTTCAGAAACGGTAATCATTAAAGATTTACAGCAGTTCCCACACTGGGTACAATCAATTTTAGGAGTGATGGTATTGTTCAGTTCTAGCACTTTACTGTCAATCTGGCCACCATCAACTTGCTGTAAAAACATTTTAAACCGCTCATTCTCATGTTCACGAGCAATACTCAGCGAAGAAATTGTCAACAAATTGGTTTCGATATGGTCGATTTTGGCTTGGATTTGCCAAAAATAGGGCAAGTTTAGCCAGAATGGGAGCAAAATCAGGTTTTTGAATTGTTTTATCCACATTGTGCATCCATTTGTAGAAAAGTAAAATTGTGCCGCCGCTAGAGGTAGTTAGATTTGCGAGTTGTAGCCATAGTATCTGATGGCTAATTAAATAGATTGGAGATTATGGCAGAAGAAAAGAATTTATCGGAATACAATGAGGCTTCCATTAGGTCACTAGACTGGAAAGAGCATATTCGCTTGCGTCCGGGTATGTATATTGGAAAATTAGGTGATGGCTCTGCACCCGATGATGGAATTTATGTTTTAATCAAAGAAGTTATTGATAACTGTATTGATGAGCATACCATGGGTTATGGTAAACAAGTGGAGTTAACCATTGAAAACAAGACGGTTACTATACGTGATTACGGTCGGGGTATTCCTTTGGGAAAATTGGTTGATGTAGTAAGCAAAATAAATACTGGTGCAAAGTACGATAGCAAAGCATTTCAAAAAAGTGTGGGATTGAATGGAGTGGGTACTAAGGCGGTGAATGCACTTAGCCAATATTTTAAAGTAACCGCATATAGAGAAGGTAGAGAAAGAACTGCAGAGTTTGAAAAAGGGGAACTCATAAAAGAACACAAAGAAGCCAAAACAGATGAGCCAAATGGAACGCTAGTAAACTTTATTCCAGACGAAACTGTTTTTAGAAATTTCCATTATATCTACGAATATATCGACAACCAATTATGGAATTATTGTTACCTGAATGCAGGATTAGCCATGCATTTTAATGGTAAAAAATATGTTAGTAAAAATGGTTTGTTAGATCTGTTATTGCGTAAAACTAATCCAGATGAATTGCGTTATCCGATCATACATATAAAAGGAGAAGATATTGAAATAGCCGTATCGCACAACAACGATTATGGCGAAGATATTTTTTCATTTGTGAATGGACAGTTTACAACACAAGGCGGAACCCACCAACAAGCATTTAGAGAAGGCTATGTAAAAGTGATTCGTGATTTTTATAAAAAAGATTTTGAAGCATCTGATATACGTACAAGTATTGTAGCAGCTGTATCAGTTAGGGTGCAAGAACCAGTATTTGAAAGTCAAACAAAAACAAAATTAGGATCACAAAACGTGTTTGAAGGCGGCCCATCAATGAAGAAATTTATTGAAGAGTTTTTATCGCGTGAATTAAATAATTATTTACACCGCAACCCCACGGTTGCAGAATCTTTGCGCAAACGCATAGAGCAAAATGAGCGCGAAAGAAAGGAATTGGCCGGGATAAAAAAACTGGCCAATGACCGAGCTAAAAAAGCCAATCTACACAATAAAAAATTACGGGATTGTCGTGCTCACTTAAATGACGAAGCCCCTGTAAAAAACAGAGAAGAGTTTATTGTACAACAAAATAACACGACCATTTTTATTACCGAAGGAGATAGTGCAAGTGGAAGTATTACAAAGAGTAGAAGCGTAGACACCCAAGCCGTATTTAGTTTGAGGGGTAAGCCATTGAATTCTTTTGGACTGACAAAAAAAGTGGTGTACGAAAACGAAGAGTTCAATTTATTGCAACACGCGCTAAATATTGAAGACGGATTAGAAGGCTTACGCTATAATAATGTGGTGATTGCTACCGATGCCGATGTAGATGGTATGCACATTCGTTTGTTAATGATGACTTTCTTTTTACAATTCTTTCCAGACCTTGTTAAAAAAGGGCATGTATACATTTTAGAAACTCCCTTATTTAGGGTGCGCAATAAGCAAGAAACCATTTATTGTTTTGACGACGAAGAAAGACAAGCTGCAGTAAATAAATTAGGAGCAAAGCCTGAAATAACTAGGTTTAAAGGATTAGGAGAAATTTCTCCTGAAGAATTTGGACGTTTTATTGGCCCTCAAATTCGCTTGCAACCGGTTATTCTAGAACAAGGCGACCATATTCAAAACCTATTAGAATATTATATGGGAAAGAATACCATGGAACGCCAAGAGTTTATCATTAATAATTTAAAGATTGAACTTGACCTTGTTCACAATGCATAAATAAACAACAGAATTTTAAATTTCCAGTATGATTCATATCGTTTTTGAACAAGCAAACGTAGATGCATTAAATAAGGCCATCGAAT
>JAPLEL010000210.1:1591-7550 GCA_026391415.1 Bacteroidota bacterium | reverse complement strand
GACCGAAAGAGCATGCCCGATATAGACACGGATTTTGACGATGAAGGTCGTCAACGTGTGATTGATTATGTAGTTGATAAATACGGCAAAAATCAGGTAGCTCAAATTATTACATATGGTACGATGGCGGCAAAAATGAGCATTAAAGATGTTGCTCGTGTTTTAGACCTTCCATTATCTGAAAGTAATTTATTAGCCAAATTAGTACCAGATAAGCCTGGAACTGAATTAAGACGTGTATTACATGCACCTATCACTATTAAGGAAGCCGAAAAAACACTCGAAAAATCCTTAGAAGAAAAAGAAGGTTATCAACCAGAAGATATAGATAATGTAAAAAAACTCAGAGAAATATACAAAGGCACTGATATACGTGCACAAGTATTAAAAGAAGCAGAAAGACTAGAAGGATCTGTTAGAAATACAGGTATTCATGCTGCTGGAATTATCATTGCACCAAGAGATTTAACCGATCTAATTCCTGTTGCTATTTCAAAAGATTCTCCATTATGGGTTACACAAATTGAAGGAAGCACTATTGAAGAAGCTGGCGTAATTAAGATGGACTTTTTAGGATTAAAAACCTTGTCAATTTTAAAAACAGCACTTGAATTAATTAAACAAAACCATGGTGTTACAATTGATTTAGACACCATCCCACTAGACGACGAAAAAACATATTTATTATACCAACGAGGCGAAACCAATGCAACATTTCAGTTTGAGAGTATTGGTATGCAAAAATACCTGCGTGAATTAAAGCCAGATAAATTTGCAGATTTAATTGCCATGAACGCCTTGTATAGACCGGGCCCTATTGCCTATATTCCAAATTTCATTGATCGAAAACATGGCAAAGAAGCCATTACCTATGATTTAGCGGATATGGAAGAATACTTAGCAGATACTTACGGCATTACAGTTTATCAAGAACAAGTAATGTTGTTGTCTCAAAAAATTGGTGGTTTCAGTAAAGGAGATGCCGATGTACTTCGAAAGGCAATGGGTAAAAAAGATAGAAAAACCCTCGATAAAATGAAGGGGAAATTTATTGAAGGTGCTACTACAAAAGGACATTTGGCAACAAGCTTAGAAAAAATTTGGACCGATTGGGAATCATTTGCACAATACGCATTTAATAAATCGCATTCAACCTGTTATGCTTTTGTAGCATATCAAACAGCCTATTTAAAAGCACATTATCCAGGAGAATATATGTCGGCTGTATTGAACCATGCTGGTGGAATTGAAAAGATTACTTTTTTCATGGAAGAATGCAAACGCATGGGAATAAAAGTTTTAGGGCCTGATATTAATGAATCCTTAAAAGGCTTTGCTGTAAATCAAAAGGGAGAAATTCGGTTTGGCATGGGTGGTATTAAAGGTGTGGGTGAAGCCGCCGTTGAAAATATTATCGCTGAAAGAGAAAAGAACGGATGGTACAAAGATATTTATGATTTTATAGGTCGTGTTATTCAAAAAAGTGTCAATAAGAAATCACTAGAATGTTTGGCCTATTCAGGTGGATTCGATTGTTTCACCAATTTTCATCGGGCACAATATTTTAATATTACTGACGGAGAAAAACAAACTGGTTTAGAAAAAATAATTAACTATGGTCAAGCAAAACAAGCGCATAGTATTGGAACGACTAATACCCTTTTTGGAAACTTATCAGCTGCAATGGAAGTGCCACATCCAAAAATAGCCACCTGTGAACCATGGACATTAACAGAATTGCTTGATTACGAAAAAGAAGTTACTGGTATGTTTATGAGCGGGCATCCACTCGACCATTTTAAATTTGAATTGAAATATTATGGCATTACCAAAATCAATGATTTCAATGAAATTAAAAATACCATTCTAGAACAATCAAATCCTGGAAGAAGCTTAAGAGTAGCAGGACTAGTTATTGACGTGCAGCACCGAGTTACTAAAACAGGTAAGAATTTTGGTTCATTTTCAATTGAAGATTTTACAGGAAAAACGGAGTTCTTATTATGGAGTGAAGACTATATCAAATTCCAAAACTATCTAGAAAAAGGTCAGAATATATTATGTAATGGATTTTTCAGGCCCAAATATAATCGACCAACAGAATTTGAATTCAAGATAACAAGTATGTCATTACTTGAAACAGTCAAACAAACTTTAACTAGAACTATCGATATTAGTATACATCCTGTTGGCATAACCGCTGATTTAGTTGATTTTGTAGATAAAAACCTCAAACAATATCCAGGAAAAACAACTTTACGCTTTAATATTTATGAACCAAAAGAGAATCTTAAGCTGAGTTTGTATAGTTTAGAGCGGAGTTTTATGATGAACGAAGAAATGGCCGACTATTTATTAAACAATCCAGATTTTGAGGTAAATGTAGGTCTTGTAAATACAGCCTAATAATACTTAAGGTTGCTTTAGTCCTCTGCCCCTGTGGCAGTTATAACGTCAATAAATGCATTAGTCACATTGGTGGAAAAGTCAAATAAGCATGAATGCATCTTTGGATATATATTTGATATACTTTATAAATTAATGAACACTTAAAAAAATAAAAATGGTTTTAGAATTAACAGACGCGAACTTTCAAAGCAATGTATTGGACAGTGATAAATTATCTTTGGTAGATTTTTGGGCAGAATGGTGTGGACCTTGTCGTGCTATCGGACCAGTTATTGAAGATTTGTCAAAAGAATATGATGGGAAAATCAATGTAGGCAAAGTAAATGTAGATCATAACCCTAATTTAAGTGTGAACTATGGTATCACTTCTATTCCTGCAATATTATTTATTAAAGGTGGTCAAATCGTTGACAAACAAATTGGTGCAGTACCAAAAAGTGTTTTAGACAAAAAGATTCAATCTCATTTATAGCTCATTAATTTAAAATGTATCAAAGGGGCTTCAATTCGAAGCCTCTTTTTTATTTTAGTCTATAAAAGTGCCTTTTATTTTATTATCTTTCAAACTTATTCAAATAGCTAATTTGTTGCTTATGGAACGCTTCCACGGTATATTAGGAATTATTTTAATACTTATGATTGCTTTTTTGTTTTCAAATAACAAAAAACGAATTAATTTAAGATTGGTATTTAGTGGGATGCTTTTGCAAGTTTTAATAGCCATTTTAATATTAAAAGTACCACCTGTAACTTGGTTTTTTCAAAAGCTCGGACACGGAATGGAAAAGATTGAAAAATTTGCTAGAGAAGGTGTAGCATTTGTATATGGAGGAATAATGGTTAATGCACCTACTGGTATGCAAAATTTTGGACAGGGAGGATTTGTATTTGCCTTTAGCGTTACAGCAACTATTATATTGGTTTGTGTATTAGTAGCTATTTTATATCATTTTGGCGTGATGCAAATTATTGTTTCTATTATAGCCAAAGCCATGAATTTTATCATGCGTGTAAGTGGCGCAGAAGCTTTAAGTAATGTAGCTAGTGCCTTTGTAGGACAAGTAGAAGCGCAAGTAATGATTCGTCCTTATTTAACCTCCATGACTAAAAGTGAATTATTGGCTAGTATGAGTGGCAGTTTGGCTTGTATTGCAGGTGGAATTTTAATTGTATATGCCAATATGGGCGCTAAAGCCGAATACTTATTAACGGCTAGTTTAATGGCAGCACCTGGTGCATTGGTTATCTCTAAAATTGTTTTTCCAGAAACTGAAGAGTCTCAAACCATGGGAAAAGTGAAATTAGAAGTAAAAAGTCCGTACAGCAATATTATTGATGCCATATCACATGGTGCAAGTGATGGTATGAAAATATCAATTAATGTTATTGCCATGTTAATTGGTTTTATTGCATTGATTGCATTCATTAATTATGGGTTTGGAAAAATATATACAGGTCTGACCTTAGATTCCATCTTTAGTAAATTATTTTACCCAATGACTTGGGCAATGGGTGTACCAACTGTTGACGTTGCAAATGCTGCAACATTACTAGGTCAAAAATTAACCATTAACGAATTTGTTGCCTTCAATAACCTTACGAGTAAAACAGTTCCAATTGTTTCTGAAAAAGGTTTACTAATTGTTAGTATAGCCATTTGTGGATTTGCCAATTTTAGCAGTGTTGGAATGCAAATTGGTGGTATTGGAGAATTAGCACCAACGAGGCGCGCAGACTTAGCTAAACTAGGTTTGAAAGCATTGCTATGTGGCACTTTGGCCTCTTATTTATCCGCTAGTATTGCAGGTATTTTAATGTCTGTTTAAAGATTGGTTCATTAGTTGGCCTATTTCTTAATTAACTCAAATAAATTGCAGTAGTTGCAAGTTTTTTTGATTTAATTTTGTGGAAATTCTTCGGGTTATGATGCAAACACAAACAGGTATAACTGCTTTGGTAGCGGCTGCAAAAGATATTCAACTTCAATCAATCGGTGAAAAAATCCTTAATCATCAACGCATTAGTTTTGATGAAGGTGTAATATTATTTGAAAAAGGATCACTCTCCTATTTAGGTGCATTGGCTAATTTTGTAAGAGAACAAAAACACGGCAACAAAACCTATTTCAATAGAAACTTTCATATCGAACCAACCAATGTTTGTGTATTTAGTTGTCAATTCTGTGCCTATTCAAAATTATATGCACACAAAGAAGAAGGCTGGGAATTAAGCATCGATCAAATGATGCATATTGTTAAAAGCTATGATGGAAAAGCTGTTACAGAAGTACATATTGTTGGAGGTGTACATCCTAAAATGAATATGGCATTCTTTTTAGAATTATTAAGCACCATTAAAGCACATCGTCCTGAATTACATATTAAAGCTTTTACACCAGTTGAATTAGATTATATGTTTCGCAAAGCCAAATTAAGTACCGAAGAAGGTATGCGATTGGCGCATGGTGCAGGTTTAGATTCATTACCAGGCGGCGGTGCAGAAATTTTTCATCCAGAAATTCGTACCCAAATTTGTAACGATAAAGTAGATGCTGACGGTTGGTTATCGATACATAAAGCAGCTCATGAATTAGGTATGCATAGTAATGCCACTTTACTTTATGGTCATATTGAAAAATATTGGCATCGAATAGATCATATGGAAAGACTACGTCAATTACAAGATATAACTGGCGGCTTTAATACTTTTATCCCTTTAAAATTTCGCAACAAAGACAATGATATGAGTGCTGTACATGAGTCTACTATAATTGAAGACATGAAGATGTATGCAGTATCTCGATTGTACCTAGACAATTTCCCACACATTAAAGCCTATTGGCCAATGCTGGGTCGTTTAAATGCACAATTAACCTTAAGTTTTGGTGTGAATGATATAGATGGAACCATTGATGATACTACAAAAATTTATTCAATGGCTGGTAGTGAAGAACAGTCACCTGCAATGAGTACCGCAGACTTGGTTAACTTAATTAAACAAGTAAATCGTCAACCAATTGAAAGAGGAACTTTGTACAATGAAATACGTGATTATTCTACGGTTGATATGAGTACGTTTGAAGCTGTTTAATTATAAAGAATTAACACTCAGGTAAACTAATTGGAATATTAATGGCCAATCCTCCATCGGAAGTTTCTTTGTATTTGCTATTCATATCCAAAGCAGTTTCCCACATAGTTTTAATTACTTTATCTAAACTAACTCTTGCAAAATCTGGTGAACTTTGTAATGCCAATTGAGATGCAGTAATTGCTTTGATAGCACCCATTGTATTTCTTTCAATACATGGCACTTGTACTAATCCGCCTATTGGGTCGCAAGTGAGTCCTAGATGGTGTTCCATAGCAATCTCTGCAGCCATTAAACTTTGTCGTTGAGAACCGCCCATTAATTCGGTTAATGCAGCTGCAGCCATTGCCGATGATACACCAATTTCAGCCTGACATCCACCCATAGCTGCAGAAATAGTAGCGCCTTTTTTAAAGATGCTACCAACCTCAGAAGCTGTTAATAAAAATCGAATGATTTG
>JAPLEL010000210.1:0-1548 GCA_026391415.1 Bacteroidota bacterium | reverse complement strand
CTGGTGTATTGCCATTGCAAAAAACAATAAAATATAATAATACAGCAGGAATAACTCCGGCAGCACCATTTGTAGGAGCTGTTACTACCCTACCAAAAGATGCATTTTCTTCATTAACTGCCAAGGCAAAACAACTTACCCAATCTAGAATATAATTAAAATCATGGCCACCATTTTTAATACACAATAACCAACTATCAATATCTTGGTATGATTGATTTTTTATTAGTCGTTTATTCAAATCAAAAGCCCTTCTTCTTACTTGTAAACCACCAGGTAATTCACCTTGTTCATGGCAACCACGATAGATACAATCTTTCATGGTATTCCATATATTTATCACCCCATTTTTGGTTTGTGATTCTGTGCGCCATGCAGATTCGTTTTCTAAAACAACTTCGCTTATACTCAAGCCTTGCATACACCAATGCAATAAATCAGCGGCGTTATTAATTGGAAATGGCAGGTCTATTTGCGATTTTTTTTGGTTGATTTCATGCTCTTGAACTATAAATCCACCACCAACAGAATAAAAGGTTTCGCAAATAGAATTCCCAGTATTAAAATTTACTAAAAAAGAAAGGGCATTTGGATGAAACGGCAATGATTCTGATGTTAAAAATTGTATTTGTATCGAAGGGTTAAAATCAATGGTATGGGTATTATTTAAAGAGAGTTTATTAGAATGTTGAATCGTTTTAATAGTTTTTGAGATCGAATCAATCTCAATACTAACAGGGTCTTTACCCATTAATCCTAATAAAATAGCCATATCTGTGCCGTGCCCTTTACCTGTTTTTGCCAAAGATCCATAGAGTAAAACAGTGATATTGCTAATTGAATTGAGTTGGTTATTTTCTTTGAAACCTTCCAGTAGTTTTAGGGCTGCACGCCAAGGACCTAAGGTATGAGAACTAGAAGGTCCCACGCCAATTTTAAACATATCAAAGACCGAAATTGACTCATGTGGCATGATTGCAAAAATGGTTACTCGAATTTAAGCTTAAATAAGGCTTTCAAAACATTTTATTTAATTATGATGGCAGTTAATATATTTGAGCATGATAAAGCATTATTTAGTCTATTTGTGCTTATTAATTGGCTTGATTGGAAATAGTCAAACAAGTAATAAACATAGTAGTGATTCTAATTTCATTGAATCATTATTAAATCAATATCCAGCCTATTTTCAGGATATTTTAAATAAGAGAGATAGTTTCAATGTGCAAATTGTTTATACCCAAATCAATCGAGACAAACACAATACCCCAAGCTTTAAAGAATACAAATTTAATCTACACAACAACCAATATTTTTATCCAGCAAGTACCGTAAAAATGCCTATTGCTTTTTTAGCATTAGAAAAGCTCAATGAATTAGCCATATCCAACTTACATAAATCTACTATCATGGTTACTGATAGTATTTATCCTGGTCAAACATTTGTTTACACACAACCCAATGCAGCACATGGTATTGCAAGTATTGAAAATTATATCAAACAAATATTTTTAGTTAGTGACAATGACGCGTTTAATAGACTCTATG
>JAPLEL010000048.1 GCA_026391415.1 Bacteroidota bacterium | reverse complement strand
AAGTATCTTCTAATGTAGCACCCGATTTTACATTTCCTATATCAGCTACGTTCACTTCGGTATGCCAATGAAATAATTTGTAGTATTCAGCCCTAATAGCATCTGGTGCAGTTGTACTGGTTAATTCTATGCCCGCACCGCGCATTTCACCACATCCTACCAAAACAATATCTGCATGACTTATATCTGGAAAGAATTCATCGTAAACCGAAATATGTTTGCCCAATTGAGTCTCCTTAAATCCTTCATCATTAGATAAGAAAGCAATATTTACAGGGTCTAGAAAATCGATGATGGTTTGAACAGACATAATAGCTATTTGGAACTCTTCAAACGAAATTTATTGGTGTTTATTGTATTTTTTGAGGCAGATTTAACTAGTATACTTATAGCCTACCCCCCTTACAGAATGAAAATACTTGGGATTTCGGCTATCGTCTTCAAAATATTTTCGGAAGTTTAAGATGAAGTTGTCAATAGTACGGGTTGTTGGATATACATTATAGCCCCAAACTACTTGTAAAATTTTTTCGCGGGTAACCACCTCTCCTTTGTTTTCAATTAACAGCTTTAAAAGCATTGCTTCTTTTTTACTTAAATCTACCGTTTCACCATTCCAGGTTAGTGCATTTTGCGCCTTGAAATCTATTTTATTAATGCCAAATTCATACACATCTCCAATAGCATCTTTTACTTGTAGCTTTTTATTTTTTTCAATTAATTTCGCAACGCGCAGTAATAACTCTTCTAAATTAAAGGGCTTGGTTAAATAGTCGTCGGCACCTTTTTTTAAACCTAGTACCCGATCTGCACTTGCGTTTTTTGCACTTAAAATTAAAATGGGTACTTCATTTGCATTTACACGAACCGTTTCAATAATACTAATCCCATCAATTTCAGGCAGCATGATATCTAAAATAATGAGGTCGAAATATTCATTGGCTATTGCTTTTAAAGCAGCCGTTCCATCAAAAGCAGAAGTGATAGAATACCCTTCCATTACAAGGTTTAATTTAAGGGCCTCGTGCAAGTTTTCTTCGTCTTCAACTAATAATATATTGGCTATTGCTTGACTCATGCGTGTTTAAATATTACGGTAAAATTACTGCCTTGCGGGTTATTGTCTGTCATAGAAATGTTTGCTTTATGGCTTTGAGCAATTTTTTTACACAGATATAAACCAAGCCCTGTACCTTTTGCCTGACGCGTATTTTCATTACCAATTCTATAAAACTTGTCAAAAATATTTTTCTTTTCTACATCGGGCACCCCTTGTCCTTGATCTATCACACTGAAATGAATATGGTTTTCAATTTCAGATAACGATAATAAAATTGGCTGTTCTTTGGGCGCATATTTAAGTGCGTTGTCTATTAGGTTATTCGCTAGCAATTGAAGCAATAAGGGTTCTCCGTGTAAATAAATATGCTCATTAATTTTTTCTTCAAATATTCGCTGTGGAAACCTGATTCTAAAATCATCTATACATCCATGAATTAAATCGGTAAAATTAATTTCTTGCAAATGTTTTGAATAAATGCCTGCATCAAGTTGAGAAGCAAATAAAATATTGTTACAAAGCGTATTTAATCTATTGGCTTCTTGAAGTGTATTTACAATTAATTTTTGTTTCGTTCCATCATCTAGTTGCCGTTTTTGTAAGGTTTCTAAATTTAATTGTGTAACGGCAATAGGTGTTTTTAATTCATGCGTTACCGCCATCATGAAATTTTGTTGTTGGTGCGATAACCTAATTTGACGTCGGGTAGCTCTAAATACAAATACAGCCCCAAACATAATTAAGCCCAAAAAAGTTAGGCCTTCTCCAATATATTGTATGGTTTTTCTTTTTGCCGCCGATTCAACTTCTGCAACCTTAAGTATATAGGAAATATCGTCTTTTTTAAACTCGCCTAAACGAATATTAGCAATTAGTCTATTTTGTTTTTCTAGCGCAATAAACCACCATAGTAATGCGGCCAACATATAGGATAACAAAAACCAGTAAACAACTGATACTAAAACAAGTTTTTTCTTTTGAAAGCCAATCATAGCTTTGTTTTTTCTACACGTATGCCAGCATTTAATAAATACATTAAGGGGTCTTCACGCATAATTTGTTGCAGCGTAAAACGATAGGTTCCTTTTTTTAAATGGATAGGAGATTGGGTAATTCTAATACGATGATCAAACACATCATCCATTCCAGTTCCAAGCCAACCATTGGCATTATTGGCCAAAGCCAAATTTACTTTTTGTACAAGAGGCTTATCATTAGGCGCTTGTGTGGTAATATTTAACCAAAGATTTTTATATCGAAAAGCGTCTTCGTGGCGAATAACTACATAAATATGATAACTAGCCACAGTGTCAATAATTTGAAATTCAAAACTAGGTTGATTATTAGATGCCCACTCATGCTTAGGAAAGAAAACATTCTTTTCAAAAACATCTAAACTGTTGCAAGACCAACAGCAACATATTAAAAAAAAACTATAGAAAATATTTTTCACCGACCTGAAATTTTTATAAAGATACAATTGGCGCAATTTTATAAAACATTTAATATTTGTTCTTTTGCTTTTTCAAGTTCATCCTTCATTAGAATGACTGCTTTTTGCATAGCAGCGTCATTCGCTTTTGAACCTGTGGTATTAATTTCTCGTCCGAATTCTTGCAAAATAAAAGAAAGTTTTTTGCCCTTACTAGGCTCCTTTTCTTGTAAAATATCTCTAAAATATTTGCAATGATTATTTAATCGAACCTGCTCTTCACTAATATCAATTTTTTCAATGTAATATATCAATTCTTGTTCAAGCCTATTTGGGTCGTAATTTTCTTTGCCCACATTTTCTTCCAACAATTTTAAAAGACCTTCACGTATGCGGAGTCGGCGCTGTGGTTCAAGCGTTACAATTAATGCTTGTTGCTCTTCTATATTTTTTAAACGTAGTAATAAGTCGGCCTCTAATGATTTTCCTTCGTCTATGCGATGGGCATTCAATAGTCCAATCGCTTCTTTTAACACCAGTGAAAATCCCTTCCATTCATCATCCGTTAATATTTCTGTTGATGCAGTAACAACATCTGGTAATTTTAAAATAGTGCTTAAAATATCGCCCGTTTCAATATGCAATTCTGCAGCTAATTCTGAAACAGAATGGTAATAGGCTTTGGCTAAATCGGTATTAATAGAAACAGGCTTACTAGCACCATTTTGTTTGAGTGTAATAATACATTCCACACTGCCTCTTTGTAATCCTTCGCTTAAGAGGTTGCGAACTTCAAATTCAAATGGTTTTAATAGCGATGGAATATTTAACCTTAAATCAAACTGTTTGCCATTTAATGACTTGATTTCAACCAAAAAGGTTTTCCCATTAATGTTTTGTTCAGCCCTTCCGTAACCTGTCATTGAATACAGCATATCAAATAGTTATTTATGCAATGTAAGCAATGTTTTAAAAATGCTTGAAGCCAATTAAAAAACAAACGGTAGTAGGGAAGCCCCACTACCGTTTATTTATTAGAATTAGTACCGTTTTAGAAGCGATACAATATTTAAATTATTGTTTTGTAAGCGTATACTGTCCGGTTAAGAAATTCACATCAATCAAATAAGTACCACTTACAGCAGGTGATGGCGTATTTGAGCTTGGTACTGCACCATCAGCTAAAATGGTTCCACCAGTTGCACTAGTTCCACCAAATTTTTTCGACCAATCCCCATTTAAAGGTAAAAACACATAGCCCTTTCCTGCAGTTAATGGAATAGTCAACTGAAAGTTCGTTAAACTAATGCGCGTAAATTGTTGTGAAGGAGTTGGTACTGGATTATTCCATCCACCTGCAGTTGCATCACCTACAATGTACAAATTGCTTGGTGGCGGAACTGGTCCTAAATAAGGAGTAACGGTGTATGTATTTGTTTGGAAGTTCACAATGATTTGATAGTACCCTGTTGCAGTAGGCGCTGGTGTATTTGAACCAGGTACTGCGCCATCAGCTAATAAAGGACCACCCGTTGCACTAGCACCACCAAATTTACTACCCCAGTCTCCGTTTACAGGCAAGAATAAATAAGATTTTCCGGTAGTTAATTTTACAACTGCACCAAATGAGGCGCCATCAATTTTGGTAAATTGTTGAGAAGGAACTGGAACTGGATTAGCCCATCCACCATCGGTTGCATCACCTACAATGAATAAAGCAGTAGGGATGGTATTAATAAATGGCTTAACAGTGTAAGTTCCTGTTTGGAAGTTGACAACTATTTGATACATTCCAGTAGTTGCAGGCGCCGGTGTGTTAGAACCAGGCACAGCATTATCAGCTAATAAAGCACCACCTGTTGCACTTGCACCGCCATATTTACGACCCCAATCGCCATTAGTTGGTAACATTAAATAACTCTTTCCAGCAATTAATTTCACAACAATACCATATGAAACTGCGTCAATTCTAGAGAACTGTTGCGAAGGCAAAGGAACTGGATTGCTCCATCCGCCATCAGTTGCATCACCTACAATATACAATGCCGGTGGCACTGGGGTGAACGTAGTTACTTTAACCGAAACCACATTTGAAGTAACCATTTTGGTTACATAGGTTGTTCCCAAATAACTTACCACTCTAAACTCCATTGATTTACTAGTGCCCCCAATAATTCCCGCAGCAATTGCCAAAGAATTTAAGTCATTCACTGTAATGCTTGAATTTAAAGTAGTGCCAGTTTTTAGCACTTGTGGAGTAGCAAAGTTATTACCAGCTACATCCATTTGCAAAGCATAGTTAATTACATTAGTACCGTACCCGCTTTCATTCCAGTTGAATGAAATAGCCTTATTACTTGCATTAGTTACCAATAATGTTAGGTCTGCTGTAGAAGACGGCACAAGGGTTATAGGTACTAAATAAGAAGATATTTTAACTGAAAGCACATTCGATTTCAATTGTTCGTTGTTGTTACCATAAGAAGAAGTAACTCTAATATCGAATGAAAAAGTTTGGCCTCCTGCAAAACCAAATGCTGCTAAAATATTGTTTAATTGTTGACCAGTAAAAGAGATACTAGGTTTGCCAATAACAATACTAACTGTTGATTTAGAAAAATTACGACCAGTAGAATCAATCTCTAAAATAAATTTTTGAGTGTTTGAGTCTGTTGCATAATTAGGATTTGTCCAAGAAAATGTTGCAACCACTTTGCTTGAATCGCTTGGTGTTGGTGTAATATTAGCCGATGAGCCAGTTAAAACTACCGCAGTGCCATTTGCATAAAATGGCAAATTATCGACTTTTTTACAAGCCGTGAATACTGTTGCAAGCATTACAGTAAACAAGCTAATTTTTAATAAATATTTCATAAGTGTTTTTTTAGTTAGATGAATTCATAACTGCTTATCAATTCTATCTTTTAAAAAATTATTGTTTAGTTACTGTATAAGTTCCGCTTTGGAAATCAACATCTATTTTATATTTTCCATTAGCCGCTGGTCCAGGGAAATTGTCAGCAAAATCATAGCCAAAAACGCCACCTGCTTCTCCTGAAGGAGGCGCAGTCGTTTTGTTACAAGCAAACTTATGACCCCAATCGCCATTCAAAGGCAAGAATAAGTATTCTTGTCCACCAGTTAATGTTGTTGTGATGGTATAAAGTGTATTGCTTACTTTGGTAAATTGTTGTGTTGGAACCGGAACTGGATTTGTCCATCCACCTGCAGTTGCACTACCCACCAAGTACAAAACGCCACCTGCTGGTACTGCTACTTTTGGAGGAGGATTATAGGTTGTTACAGAAAAAACTAATGTATTTGAAGTGAGTTTAGTAGCTTCTACATTATTGATAGTTGCAACAATACGTACATCAATACTAGATGCTACACCAATTGTAAATTTCAAAGCACTCAATACAATATTAAATTGCTTTTGCGTGTATACTATTCCTAAATCTTTTGCAATAGAAATAGTTACTTTATTTGCGCCTGCAAAATTATTGCCCGATTTGTCAATTTCCATAGCATAAGTAACGTCTTGGGAACTGATGCCATTTCCAAATTGATAATTTGGATTTGTCCATGTAAAGTTTACACCTAATTGGTCTTCCACTGCAAAAGACAATGGAATGGTTCCTGATACAGAAGCCGCAAGAACAGGCGCTTTACCACCTGCAAATATCTGCTGTGCTTCATCTTTCTTACAAGAGCCGAACAATAAAGCCGCGGCGCTTATGAAAAATATTTTTGAGATGATTGATTTCATAACAATTATTTTATTGAGTTAATTTTTATTAAGCAGAAAGAAGGTTTAAATTCTTTCTGCTACTATTATTAATATCCTGGATTCTGAACCAATTTCACGTTTGATGAAATATCAGAAGAAGGTATTGGATATACTTTTCTAAATGAACTAACGGAAGTACCGCTTTTCACGCCGCCTTTCCATGGCCATAGATAAGTAGATTCAACAAATTTGTTATAACGAACTAAATCAGTTCTTCTAAAACCTTCCCAATACAATTCACGTCCGCGCTCATCTAAAATAAAGTTGGTTGTTAATTGAGCTGCTGTAATGTTTCCTGTAGCATTTCCATAAGCACGCGTGCGTAGTGTATTAATATATCCTAATGCAATAGTTGCATCACCACCGCCACGAGTAGCAGCTTCGGCATAAATTAAATACTGTTCTGCTAAACGAAACAATGGAAAATCAATATCAGTAAATGATAAGCTTGAACCAGCAGCACCAGTTCTAGTAATATTTTTATACTTAGTAATTGCATACCCATCTTTAAAAGAAGTTAGGTCTGAAATATCTAAATTTTGTCCTGAAGAATAAAACTGCGAACGCTTGTCGGCAGTTCCTGTAATATCTGGAAACAATGCAGGAACACTACTAGTAGTTCGAATACCACTCCATCCACCATCAACTCCAAAAGCAGAAGCGGTCATTGATCCGCCAATAGGTGCATGTGTTAAAAAAGTAGTACCCCCCCAGTTTTGCGTTTTTAAACCATCGTAGTTAATGGTTAAAATAAATTCACTAGTGTTTAAATTATTATCCGCTAACATTAGTTGGGTATAATTTGGAATTAAAGCATAGCCTGCATCAATTACTTTTTTAGCATAGGTGGCTGCTTCAGTCCATTTTGGTGTTCCAGTATACACAGCTGCATTTAAATAAACACGAGAAAGCAAAGACCATGCAGCAGCTTTGTCGGCACGACCATACTCGTTTTTCTTAGCGTCTACCAAAAGCGTTTCAATGGCTTTTAATTCAGACTCAATATAAGTAAATAATTGCGTTCTACTTGCTTGTTCTGGCATAACAGAACCTAGTGCATCTTTTTCAGTTGCAAAAGGCCCAGTTCCAAACAAGTCCATGATTACCCAATATTGGTAAGCTCTTAAAAATCTAGCTTCAGTTCTAAAAACTTTAATTGCATCGGCATCAGCGCCAGTAATTCCTCTTGAGGCTAAATTAGCATCAGAAGCTTGGTTGATGAAGTCGTTACACAAAGTGATTTGATAGTAAGAACGATAATATAATCCAGTTAACATTGGATTACTTGAAGACCAGTTCATGTTGTGAAAATCCTGAATACCAGGATCTCCCCAAGAAACCACTGCTTCTTCGGTACTTAGTTCTTGTGCTTTCCAGAACAAACGTAAAAAGTCGGATGTTCCTTCATCTATTCCTTGGATATCTCCATTTCCCGCTCCACCTTGATTTCCTGTTAAAGCAAAACTGCCATAAACTTTGGCAAATGCTTGTTTATAACCGGTAGGCGTGCTATATACTTGGGTAGCTGTAATATCATTTGTAGGAAGAAGGTCTAACTTCTTAGTACAAGATGCAAAGCCACTCACAAATAATGCCGCAGTTATAACGATTTTAAAAATATTCTTTTTCATAATTATTTTTTTATGTTATTACTTGTATTAAGATTAAAAATCAAGATTTAAACCAAACACTATTGTTCTAGGTCTTGGATAAAAATTGTTATCAATACCGCCATTCATTTCTGGATCTAATCCTTTGTATTTAGTAATTACAAATACATTTTGAACATTGGCACTAAAACGAAGATTTGCTTTATTATTAAAAACTTTTCCTACGTTATAGCCAAATGAAAGGTTATCCATTCTTAAGAAAGAGGCATTTTGAATATAATAATCAGACAAGAAATAGTTTGTACCATTACCACTAAAATTGGTATACAATAAATCAGTCGATCCATTATTGGCATAACCAAGTGGGTTAATGATATTACGTATGGTACCTGAACTAGAAGCGATATTGTTGTATAAATAATTACCCACATTAGCCCTTACAACTGTTCCGAAATTCCATTTTTTATAGGTAACATTTGTGCTAAATCCAAAGAACATGGTAGGATCTGATCCTTTGTATTGATACAAATCTTTTTCATTAATCACACCATCTCTATTGCCATCATCAAATAGATTGTCAATTGGTTTACCTGTTTTAGGATCGTAGACTTGTCTGAATGCAAAGAAAGATCCGCGATTATATCCTACAGAATTAATCAAGATAGTATTACCAGTACCACCAGAGATACCACCATAACGTGCACCTGCATAAGTAGGGTCGTCTGAGATAGTTAGTTTGGTAATTTTATTTTCGTTGTAGGTTGCGTTAAAAGCAATATCCCAAGTAGTATTCTTAGAACGAATTAATTGGTAGTTGATTGTAAACTCAACACCTTTATTTTGCATGCTACCAACATTCGCTACAATTTTGTTTGAGAAATTGGTACCAGCTGGTTGGTTGATTTCATTCAACAAATCAGAAGTTGTTTTATCGTAATATTCTACACTACCCGTAATACGATTGTTTAAGAAACCATAATCCAAGGCAATATTTTTGGTAGCTGTTTGCTCCCATTTTCTATTAAAGTAATAGCCACCCGGACGATACATTTGATAATACGTATTACCTAATTGATAGCTAGCAGTTGCGCTACCTAAATTATAGTAAGAAATATAATCGTAGTTACCAATTCCGTCTTGTTGACCAGTTACACCATATCCAATTCTTAATTTCATATCAGATACAGCATCTACATTTTTTAAGAAACTTGCATTTTTAATTTTCCAAGCAAATGCTGCTGAAGGAAAAACACCATAACGATTATCTGGATTAAATTTAGATGATCCATCACGACGAACCGAAGCAGTTAATACATAAGCATTTTTATAGGTAAAGTTTACCCTTCCTAAAAAAGAAATCAATGCATTTTCAGGTTCGTCAAAAGCATAGTTAGGTGTACTAACCACTGTTTTGTCGTAAGTTAAATCTGCGTAGTTATTGTTTCTTGATTTATAATCTTGGTACTCATAACCTGCAATTGCTTCAATACGACTATCCATTGATGTAAGATCTTTGGCATAGTTTAAATAGAAGTTCAAGTAAGTATTGGTTTTGGTTTGTTTGTATTGTGTATTTTGTCCACCATGAAACACACTACCTGCATCTTTAAATCTTCTATAACTACCAGCAGCACTATCATTCACAATAACAGTTCCAGTTCCTTGAGAAATATCATACCCTACATTTAATACGGCATGAACGTCTGGTAAGAAATGTAATTTGTAATCAACCACAGCATTACCAATACTTCTTTGCACATTACTTCTGTCGTTTCTTTGCATTAATTGTCCTAATGGATTTCTAGGAGCTAGTGTTTCTAATCCAGTGCTTGCAAAGTTATTAGCATTTAACCATTCCCAATAGCCACCATATCTTGCACTACTTGAATAAATAGGTTGTGTTGGATCAAAATACACAGCAGAACCAATAGCGCCTTGATTAGCAAACCGGCTCTTGCTTGATGTTCCTTTTAAATTAATATCAATCTTTAAATGGTTGTTCATTAAAGTAGGACTAAGCGTTAATCCTAAAGAAGTACGCTCTAAATTTCCTGTTCTTAAAATTCCATTTTGATTTAAATATCCAGCCGATAAACGGTAAGGAATATTTTTAATACTACCAGCAACACTCAAGTTATTATCTGAACCTATTGCGGTTTGATAAATTTGATTTTGCCAATCGGTATTAGCAGTACCCATTTTTGCAATAATGGTAGAATTAGCATTTGCCAAAACAATGGCTCTTACTTGGTCGGCAGTTAAAACATCTGCTTTTTTAGCAATGGTTGCTGCAGATAATTGACTACTAAAGCTATAAGTTGGTTTACCTTTTTTACCTTTTTTAGTAGTAATTAAAATAACCCCGTTAGATGCCCTTGAACCATAAATAGCTGTAGCTGATGCATCTTTTAATATCGTAAATGTTTCAATGTCATTTGGATTAATCATACTTAATGGACTAGCAACCCCAGAAATTCCGCCATTACTTAAAGGCATACCATCTAATACAATCAATGGATCGTTACTCGCACTTAAAGAAGAACCGCCACGAATACGAATAGTGCTTCCAGATCCTGGAGCACCACCATTAGAAGTGATAGCAACCCCAGCAACTTTACCAATGATTAATTGTTCTGGACTAGTTATGGCTCCTTTTACAAAGTCTTTTGAGCCAACAGTTGTTACAGAGCCCGTTAAATCTTTTTTGCGAGCAGAACCATATCCAATAACAACTACTTCATTTAAAGCAGAATTGGTTTGGTCTAGTGACACTTGTAAGCTTCCACCTACAATAGCCATTTCTTTGGTTCCAAAACTCACCGAGCTAAACACCAAGGTTTTTGCAGTAGCAGGAACTTTAATTGAAAAGGCACCTTTTGCATCGGTTGAAACACCAATGGTTGTTCCTTTTACTAAAACGGATACGCCTGCAAGCGCTGATCCATCTTTTGAGTCTGTTACCTTTCCGGTAACCACTTTGTCTTGCGATAATGCTGGCAAAGCAAATGCGAGCATCACAACAACAAAGGCAAAAAGCAATCGTTTAATGTTCATAAATTGTGGTTTTTTATAGATAAAATTGTTAATGATAAGTTTTGTTTTTGGCCCTTTTAATTCATCCAGGCGCTGGATATTTAAATAGAATATGGTTTTTTATTTTCATAGGGTTTTATTTTTCAATGATAAATTTTTCAATTTTTTGTTTGCCGTTAACTAGCAACTGAAGCAAGTATGCGCCAGTAGAAAATTGCTTAATACTTGTTGCATTATTATACAAATTCATTGAATGCAAACCTTTGGCTTGGTATCCATTGAATACTGATTGATTATTTTTTCCGTCAATGCTACGAATTTGAATAGAGACCAATCCGCTCTCAGGTAAATCGTAACGAATAGTAGCGTTTTGATTTACAGGGTTAGGTGAAATACTTAATGGCATTTGCAAATTGATATCAGCTATTGGAAATAATGCAGTAGTAATTAAATTACGTACATCTTTATTAGTGTACACATAATATTCGCCAGGTTGTAAACTAATTGTTTCAATAGCACCTGTTGCACTACGTGTACTTCCTGTTAAATAACTATACCAAGTACCTGTATTAGGAAATGCAATACTCACATTACCTGCTACAACATCAAAGTTTCCTATCACAACTACATTCAAACTATCGGTAGTAAGCTTCAACCATTTTTGATTGCTTACAAAATCATAGGTTGAATTAGTAGTAGTGAATGTACTTAAATAATTTGGACGAAGTTTTAAAGCAAATAATTGTTTGTAAATATTATAGAGCGATAAACGACTTGCATTTGAATAAAAATCCCAGCGAATTGGTTTTGAACTTAATCTACAATTATTGATATCTATGGTAACACCATCGCTACAAGTATTAATAGCATAATCATAACCCAATTCACCAAACTGCCATACCATTTTAGGACCAGGAATCATTGCCCAAAATGCAGCAGCCATTTCATTACGCTTAAGTGAGGTGGCTAAAACCTTGGTATTATAAGCGCCATTTGCATTGCCATAAGCCGTGTTTTTATAAGCCAATCTTTCTTCGTCGTGGCTTTCCATATATCCAACTAAATGTGGTTTTGTCCATCCACGTTGGCTACTATTAAAAACAGTTGATTGAAAATCTGAACCACTATTATAACCCATGGTTGCTTGGTTAAAAGAATAGTTAGAATTGCCCCATAATAGCATACCATAATTAGATAATTCAATCTCTTCTTGATTACCACCAAAATGCTCTAGTATACAATAGGCATTGCTAGATAGCAGTTGTTCTTTGTCGTAAATTCTTTTCCAAATAGCTACACGACTTGCATCATAATTACCCCAAGCGCTTACACTATTTAAATTATCAACTTGTGTAAACCCTTTTGATAAATCCCAACGGAATCCATCGATTTTATATTTGGTTAACCAATGCTCCATCACTCTATCTGTAAAGTCTTTGGTAGCTTGTGATTCATGGTTAAAATCGTATCCTACATTAAACGGATGCTTTGCAATAGGATTAAACCAAGGACTATTTGCAGCTGGTCTGCTATTGGCTGCATCCCAATACAATTGCACCATTGGCGATTGACCAAATGAATGATTCAATACCATATCCATAATCACTGCAATACCTTGCTTGTGGCACTCATCAACAAATTGACGAATAGCCGTTTCGGTACCATAGGCTTTATCTGGAGCGAAATAAAAACTCGTATTATATCCCCAACTATTATTGCCTTCAAATTCATTGAACGGCATTAATTCAATTGCATTTATCCCTAGTCTTTTTAAATAAGTTAATGTATCTTTTATTGTTTGAAAATTTTGAGTTGTAACAAAATCACGTATTAATAATTCGTAGATTACTAAGTTCCTTTTATCGGGTCTATTAAAATTAGCCACTTGCCAATTGTAAGCAGGTTTTGCCGTTTGCAAGATGCTCACAATACCCGTTGTTTTTCCTGTGGGATAGGCTTTTAAATTTGGATAAGTAGTGGCTGAAATATATTGGTCGTTAGAAGGGTCTAAGATTTTTTCAGTGTTATAGTCTGCAGTTTTTAAACTACCATCCACTATATATTGGTAACTATATTCTGTTGCGGGTGTTAGTCCTGTAATGCGCACCCAGTATGTAGTTGCATCGGGTGTTTGATTCATTTGGTATTTAGATCCTTCTACCCAATTATTAAAATCACCTACCACAGAAACCCTTGATTTAAGTGGGGCATACAACACAAGTGTTACAGATGTATCGCCAGGTTCGTAATTAATGCCTTGCTTCACCCCTGTTGGAAGTGCCGCAATTACTGTAGTACTGGCTACAAAAAAATTCACTGTATCTCTAAGTGTAGAACTACCTAGAACCGACTCCGCAACAATACTTTGATTGCCGCTAACTAAAATAGTTGCAGCACTTGTAATAGTTGTTGCAGCTGTTTGAGCTGCTATTTGCGTACCATTAAAATATAATTTTAAATCTGCTGCTGCTGCTGCTTTTGCAGTTATAGCAACTGAGTTACCAATTGTTTTTGTAATGGTTTCTGGAATTGAAATAAAGGTTGGCTGTTTTAAAGGATCTGTAATTCTAACGGCATTCCCATTATCATACACCGTCAAGAACATATCGGAACCGTCTGCATTGGTAAGTTTAGTATTCCCATTACCATATCTAAATAAGATAGCGATTTTTAAAATTTTTTCGGCTGTATTAGTAATGCCAAAATAAGTACGCAACCCACCCGTGATGGTGTATTTCCATTTATTATTACCAAGATAAGTGCACTGTGCCAAAACATTGGTAGTGCCCCAAGTAAACTTCGAATATTTCCAATCAGATGAACTAGTACTTAAAGAAGTGATACAACCAATATGCACATAAATATCTGTGGTATTGGCGTAGTCTTTAATGCCTGCATTTCCTTTAGTTGCATCAGCAACAATATCAATACTATTAGATGTTTCGAGAATAAAATCTGGTGTTGAACTTAATAGCTGCGCATGACTGTAAAATGTACAGCAAAGCAATAGCAGTATTATGCAGATTCTATTCATGAGGCAATTTGTTCGCAATCGTTTGCGTGCTTAATGTGTTGAATTAACACATTAGGTACAAAGTTGTGTATTTTTTACACAAAAAAGAAATTTTTTTTCTTTTCCCTTTTCGTGCAGCGTTATTAATTAGAAAAGATCTATAGTGGCTCTAACCATCTAAAAATCAATCCCTATCCATTTACGTTTACTTTTCTCGTACTTCTCGAAGTTGAATTTGTATAATTTTCCTGGCCTATGGGGCACATCTTGCTCCATTTCATCAATGTCAATTAGTAAGTCCATTGAGGCAAATTTTTTACGAAAGTTCCTCCTATCAAGGCTTACAGCCAAAATAGCTTCGTATAAATTTTGTAATTCCCGCAATGAAAACTTAACCGGGAGCAAATTGAAACCTAGTGGATGTTCTTGAATGCGCTTTTGAAGCCATGCATAACATTGGTCCACAATTTCTTTGTGGTCAAACGCCATTTCAGCCAAATCAGACAAACTATGCCAGTTAAGGTCATTGTCGTGAATTTTTAACTGATGGTGGTTAATATTTAATAAGGAACAATAAGCAACTGTAATAACTCTGCCTCCTGGATGTCTATTGGGATGGCTAAAAGCCCTTACTTGGTCTAGAAATACATCGTTCATGCCTGTACGCTCCTTTAAAATACGATAAGCGGCTTCGTCTAACTCTTCGTTGTCTTTGACTATATCGCCCAAAAGGGAGTAATGTTCTTTGTAATATTCCAAGTCACTCTTAATAACCAATACTTTCAACTTGTTTTCTTCAAAACCAAAAATCACACAGTCAACTGTTAGAGGCACTTTTGGATAGTTCACCACTAATAATTTAGCATCCTTTATCAGGTGCTCGGGCTTGTTTTTTTCTAGATAATTTTTTTTCATGGCCACAAAAGTTAAAAAGCAATCGCTATTTTGTACAATCTGGGGTCAAGTTACTAAATTATCAGATAATGTGTACCTTTTACATAGTAAGGCTGTTCTAATCCAATCTAGCACTTAACTTTATCGCCCAATTAATTTGCATGTATTCTATTAGCCAAACGCAGTCTTTACAATCATTTACCAAGCAACTATTAGCATTGCCTCTAAACGCAAATGCTACAATAGAACAGGTAGAGCAGCTAAAAGAACTACTACAGTTTCATGAGTACCGCTATTATGTAGTGAATGAGCCATTCATTGCAGACTATGAGTACGACCAATTGTACCAACAACTTCGCCAGGTTGAAGCAGCAAACCCCAATTGGATAACGATAGATTCTCCTACGCAACGCGTGGGTAATAGTTTGAACCAAAGTTTTCAAACAGTTCCGCATTTGGTTCCTATGTTGAGTTTAGACAATAGTTACAATGCAACTGATTTATTAGATTTTGATAGAAAGGCAAGAGAACTAAGTAATCAAGAACAAATTACTTATTGTATAGAACCCAAATTTGACGGAGCTAGCATTTCACTGATTTATGAAAATGATTTATTGGTTCGAGGAATTACAAGAGGCGACGGAGTAGCAGGAGAAGATATTACCAACAATATTAAACAGATTCGTTCGATCCCTTTAAAAGCAAAGTTTTCGAACTATGGCATACAACAAATAGAAATTAGGGGCGAGATTATTATGAATAAGCAAGCCTTCCACCAATACAATGAAACACTTACTGCACAAGGATTAGCACCATTAGCAAATCCTAGAAATGCAGCCAGCGGAAGTTTGCGCATGAAGGATCCAAAAGAAGTGGCTCAAAGAAATTTAGATGCATTTTTATACCATGTAAGTTTTTATACTTCAAAAAACGGGCAGCCTGCCCGAAAAATGAAAAAAAAGTAGTAGATAGTATTCAACCAGTAATTGAATATTGCGCAGAATTTGAAGCCAAAAGAGATAACCTTCCTTATGAAATAGACGGTATGGTTGTAAAAGTCAACGAACTAACTATGCAAGAGCAGTTAGGAATGACATCGCACCATCCACGTTGGGCTATTGCATTTAAATTTAAAGCAAGGCAAGCTACAACGCAACTACGTTCTGTAGAATTTCAGGTAGGCCGAACAGGCGCGGTAACACCAGTTGCTAAATTAGATCCGGTTTTTTTAGGGGGTGTAACAGTATCAAGTATTTCAGCCCATAACGAAGAATACATTAGAGAAAAAGATTTAAAAATTGGTGACCATGTTTTAATTGAAAGAGCTGGCGATGTTATTCCGCAAATTGTTAAGTCATTAACAGAACTACGAACAGGAAATGAAAAAAGTATTGAATTTCCAAAAACTTGTCCGGTTTGTAATAGCCTATTATTTAAAGAAGAAACAGAGGCTGTATGGCGCTGTATTAATATAGAATGCGAGGCACAGGTGGTGGAAAAAATAATCCATTTTGTAAGCAAAGACGCAATGGATATTAAAAGTTTTGGAGATGCAAATGTTCGCAAGTTTTATGAACTTGGTATACTCAAAGATATTCCAGGTATTTACCAATTGCCTTTTGAAACCATTGGAACCATTGAAGGATTTGGAAAGAAAAGTATTGATAATTTGCAAGCTGCAATTGAAGGTTCAATGCAACAACCATTACACCGATTAATTTATGGATTAGGCATTCGCTTTGTTGGAGAAACGACTGCCAAAACACTCGCTAATGCAGTTGAAAATATTTTTGATTTTATTTCAAAAACCGAAGAAGACTTATTAATACTTGAAGACGTTGGGGTGAAAGTTGCAAAAAGTATTCACGAGTTTTTTAAAAACGAACAGAATATAAAAATGCTGCAAGCACTAGAGCAAATTGGATTGCAGTTAAAAAATATTAAAAAAGAAAGTACCGGAAAAGATAGTTTGGGAGGTCAAACCTTTCTCTTTACAGGAACTTTAGCACAACTAAAAAGATCAGATGCAGAAGCCATGGTAGAAGCTAATGGCGGAAAAATTGTTACCGGTGTTAGTAGTAAATTAAATTACCTAATTGTGGGAGACGATGCAGGAAGTAAACTAGAAAAAGCAAAAAAAATTAACACCATTAAAATTATTTCTGAAGTAGAATTTTTACAACTTATAGAACAAAACAATTGATACTATGCTACAAACAAACTCCTTGCAATTTTTAAAACAATTGAAAAAAAATAATTCAAAAGAGTGGTTTGATGTAAATAGAAAAAATTACGAAACAGTTAAATTAGATTTCATACAATTAGTAGATCAAATTATTCAAAAGCATGGTGCTAAAGACGCATCGATTGCAACACTAACTGCCAAGGAATGTATTTTTAGAATTAATAGGGATGTTCGATTTAGTAAAAACAAAGCCCCCTATAAAACTAATATGGGTGCAAGCATTAATAGTAGAGGAAAAAAATCATTTACAGCAGGTTACTATTTTCATTTTGAGCCAGGTGGCAATAGTTTTGTAGGTGGCGGTTTGTACATGGCCGAACCAGACAAATTAAAAAAGGTTCGACAAGAAATTGATTATAACTGGACGGAGTTTCATGAAATTTTATCTACCAAAAAATTTAAAACGCAGTATACTGATTTAGATAAATCTGAAGGCATGACACTTATCCGTGAGCCCAAAGGATATGAAAAAGACAACCCTGCAATTGCGTATATTAAATTAAAAAGTTGGATAGCCATTGCGCCCATCACAGACAAGGAACTAACCGAGCAGTCATTAGTAAAAAATATTAGTAATGCTTTTGAAGCATTACAACCTATGATTGTGTTTTTAAATAGGGCTTTGGAAGACTAAGTAAAAAATTATAACAATCCCTTGCTTAATAAATATTCTGCAATCTGCACAGCATTGGTAGCAGCACCTTTGCGTAAATTATCGCTTACGATCCACATATTCAAAGTTTTATCTTGTGATTCGTCTCTGCGCAAACGGCCTACAAATACCTCGTCTTTTTCGTGTGCCCATAAAGGCATTGGATATAGTTGATTGGCATCGTCATTTTGAACAATAATACCTGGAGCATTTTTTAAAACATTTGTCAATTCAACTAAATCGAATTCATTTTCAAATTCAACATTCACACTTTCGCTATGACCACCCACAACAGGAATACGAACAGTAGTAGCCGTTACACGAATACTATCGTCTTGCATAATTTTATTGGTTTCTTTCACCATTTTCATTTCTTCTTTGGTGTAACCATTATCTAAGAAAACATCAATTTGTGGAATCACATTTAAGTCAATAGCATATTTATAAGCCATCTCACCTTCAATACCTTTGCGCTCATTAAAGAGTTGGTCTACTGCTTTTTTACCAGTGCCTGTAACACTTTGGTAAGTGCTAACTACCACACGTTTAATTTTATATTTTAAGTGTAGCGGCTGTAATGCAACCACCATTTGAATAGTAGAACAATTTGGATTGGCAATAATAAAATCTTCTGCAGTTAATACATTGGCATTTACGCGCCATGCAGAAGAGTTGTCAATTACACGAATACCAGCGGCTGCAAATTTTGGCGCCCACTCTAATGAAGTACTACCACCAGCAGAAAATATTGCTACAGCAGGTTTTGCTGCAATAGCATCTTCCATGCTAACTACCTTATATGACTTCTCTTTAAATATCACTTCCTTACCCACTGATCTTTCAGATGCTACAGGAATAATTTCTGTAACTGGAAAATTACGTTCTGCTAATACTTGCAACATTTTAGTACCTACTAAACCAGTGGCACCTACTACGGCTACTTTCATTTTTTAACCTCCGCCCCCTTGGGGATTGTTTTTACGAAATTGATTAATTAATTGATTCTTTATCTACAATTGTATCTGTTGTGATGAGCCTAAAAAAAGGCCTCCCCAGTTTGGGAAGGCCTCTAAGTATATTCAGCATACACAACGTTGAGTCACCTTCCTTTTAGAGAGGTTTCTTGGTACGTTTTGTATGTTTTAAAATCATCATTGTGGTGCGAAACTATTGCGAAACCTTTTGAATGCCAAAATTATTTTTCAATGCAACCTATTACACTAGGTCAATATTAAAATTTACTAGTTGTACAAACTCTGCAATTCTACTATCAATATCAGCTTTATTAATTTCTCTTAAACGTTGTGTGCCAAATTTTTCAACACAAAAAGAAGCCATTGCAGAACCAACTATAATAGCTGTTTTCATATTATTGAAAGAGATATCTTTTGTTTTTGCAATATGACCAATAAATCCACCAGCAAAAGTATCACCTGCACCTGTAGGATCAAACACTTCTTCTAATGGTAATGCTGGCGCAAAGAAAACTTTATTTTCATGGAACAATAAAGCACCGTGTTCGCCTTTTTTAATAATTAAGTATTTAGGACCCATTTGTAAGATAGACTTAGCGGCTTTTACCAATGAAAACTCACCACTTAATTGGCGTGCTTCGCTGTCGTTCACCATTAAAACATCCACCATTGAAATGGTTTTTTTTAAGTCATCCATGGCAATTTCCATCCAGAAATTCATGGTATCCATGATAATTAACTTAGGTCTGTTCTTTAATTGCTCAATCACACTTCTTTGAACTGATGGAGCTAAATTACCCAACATTAAAAACTCGCAATCTTGGTAGCTTTCGGGAACAACTGGTTGAAAATTTTCTAGCACATTCAACTGTGTTTCTAAAGTATCACGCGAATTCATATCTAAATGATAGCGGCCACTCCAAAAAAAAGTTTTCTCGTCTTTTTTAATTTGAACCCCTTCTAAATCTACATTTCTATTGGTTAGTGCCGTAAGTTCCGATTCAGGAAAATCACCTCCAACCACTGAAATTTGCTTTACAGCTGTATAATTTGAGGCACACCAGGCAATATAAGTTCCTGCGCCGCCAATAATTTTATCACTTTTCCCAAAAGGGGTTTCAATGGCATCAAAAGCCATAGATCCTACTACTACTAAAGACATATTATATAATTTAATGTTGGTCGGCGAAACTAATGTATTTCTGTAGAATGCATTAATGGAGGAGGTTACTATTTTAAAACGCTTTAAAATGGCCCTAAAATGTATCCCAAAAACTAACGATTAAAAGTTTTTTCAAGCCAAATACCGCTAACATTCGTTAGTATCTTATCTTCGTGCTATGGCAAGAATCAAAACAGACAACCATCTCTCTAGAAAAGATGTGATTGTAACCAAGGCAGCAGCTTTGTTTAGAGAAAAAGGTTTTAAAGCAGCTAGCATGCGCGATTTAGCCGAAGCAGTGGGTGTAGAAGCGGCCAGTTTGTATAACCATATCAAATCAAAAACCGAATTATTACACGAATTATGCTTTAGTGTTGCCAATCGTTTTTTACACAAGATGGATGAAGTAGAATCTCAAAACACAACAGCTATTGAAAAAATTGAAAAGTTATTGCGCTTTCATATCAATGAAATGATTCAGCATTACGAAGAAGTATATGTGAGTGATAGAGAGTGGAAACATTTGTCGGATCCATATCTTTCAAATTTTCAAAACCAACGACGCATTTATCGCAAAAGATTTGCTGCAATTATTGAGCAGGGTATCCACAATAATGAAATAAAAAAAATTGATGCAGCAACCGCAGTATTAATCATCTTACATGCTATTAGTGGTATTGAAAGTTGGCACCGTTCAAAACAAAAAATTAGCGCTTCAGAATTAGAAGAAAATATGGTAACCATTTTAGTAGGTGGCTTAACCAACCAATCATTATAACATGAATGAACAAGACCAATTAGCCAATAAAATTGCATTAAAAATTATTGCAGACGATTTGTTTGGCCAATGGTTAGGGGTTGAATTAGTTGCTATTAAAGAAGGATATAGTAAAATATTATTACGCATAAGACCCGAAATGATCAATGCCATTGGAATAGCGCATGGAGGCATTGTTTTCTCTTTAGCAGATACTGCGTTGGCACTTGCCTGTAATGGTCGCAATAAGGCATCAGTTACATTAGAGTCTGCTATTAATTTTATTAAACCAGTATATGAAAATGATACGATTACTGCGGAAACTACTGAAATTCATAATGGTCAATCAACAGGCTTGTATCAAATAACAATAACCAATCAAGCTGGCAGTAAAGTGGCTGTATTTAAAGGCACTTGTTTTAGAACAGGCAAAGCCATTGTATAGCCAAATAGCGTATAGATGCTGCTTTCCGCAAACATTAGTGTAACTTTGCCATATATTCAATTGCATTCATTTAATAATTAAATTACCCAGTGTCAGAAAAAAATAACTTCATTGATTATATAAGAATTTTTTGCAAAACAGGTCATGGCGGCCCAGGCGCTAAACATTTAATGCGCAATAAATTAACTGCAATGGGCGGACCCGATGGTGGCGATGGAGGAAGGGGTGCACATATTATACTAAGAGGCAACAGTAATTTATGGACCCTATTGCATTTACGCTATTTTAAAAATGTATTGGCCGAAGACGGAGAACGTGGCAGTAAAAATAATTGTACTGGAAGAGATGGCGAAGATGTAATTATAGAAGTACCATTAGGCACTATTGCAAAAGACGAAGAAACAGGAAAAATAGAAGTTGAAATATTAGAAGACGGACAAGAAGTTATTTGGATGCGTGGTGGAAGAGGCGGTTTGGGTAATAGCAATTTTGCAACACCCACTAACCAAGTTCCAGAACACGCACAACCCGGCGAACCAGGCATTGAAGGTTGGAAAAATTTAGAGTTAAAAGTATTGGCAGATATAGGTTTGGTAGGATTTCCTAATGCAGGAAAATCTACTTTACTTTCTGTAATTACTTCGGCTACACCCAAAATTGCCAACTATGCTTTTACTACTTTAAAGCCGCAATTAGGCATGGTAGAATACCGCGATAACAAATCTTTTTGTATAGCAGATTTACCCGGAATTATTGAAGGAGCCGCAGAAGGAAAAGGACTAGGGCATCGATTCTTAAGACATATTGAAAGAAATTCTGCCTTGCTATTTTTAATTCCAGCAGATAGTGACGACCATAAAAAAGAATTTGAAATTCTTAGAAATGAATTGAAAGAATACAATCCAGAAATGTTACAAAAAGATTTTGTAATTGCAGTTAGTAAGTCTGATATGTTAGACGAAGAACTAAAAACAGCCATTGCAAAGGAGTTGCCTTCAAATATTCCATTGGTATTTATTTCTTCTATTACTAATAAAGGATTAACAGAATTAAAAGATTTGTTATGGGAAACACTAAATAAAAAATAGTTTTCAAACAACTGATATTCATTTAGTTGCACTCCATTAACTTTTTAATAACAAGGTGATTTTCTTAAATGGAGGTTACCTTTTTTAGTTATAAGTATTAACCCTTGAAATAGCGATCGATGAAATTCAATTGATTGTTCCGATCATACTGCTACTTCATCTAACACTTCGAAGCCTTGCTTCAGCCATTTTAGATTCAATTGCTTGCCTAACAAAATTGCTTGTGCCATCAAGTATTTATTTATTCATGTTTAAAATAAAAAGTTATGCAAAAGCAAACCATTAACACCATCGCAAAAAGATTTTTATTAAGCAATTTATTTGCTGTAATATTTTTACTTTCTGCAAATGCAACAACAGTTTCAAAAAATGAAACCGATCCAACGTCTAAAAATGTAGAAGTGAAATTTGTAGGAACCACTGAAGAAAATATTTTCTTCAATGTAAAATTCAACAACGAAACTGGAAAAAGTTTTAGAGTATTTGTATTGGATGAAAATGGCGAGCCATTGTTTCAAGAAAAATATTCCGAGAAATTATTTGATAAAAGATTCATCTTGCAAAACGACCAAGATTTAAGCAAATTGACTTTTATGATCCAAACAAACAATGGATCATTCAAAGAAATTTTTGATATAAAATTTAGTACTAAAATAATTGCCGAAGTAAGGTCTAACAATAAATAGTTTTTAAGTAATTAGTACACTAGTATTGTTGTTTGTTTGAGTAATCAAATAACAATGCTAGTTTTTTTATGCCCTTTATTCAAGCATCACATAAAAAATCCCCGATAAAATGAATTACCGGGGATTGAATATAATTAAACCTGCTTGGTTTAGCTTACAGCTTCACTTTGCATGCTCTTAGAACTCTTCTTTCTGTCGTCTTCGTTTAATACTACTTTACGCATACGGATAATTTTAGGAGTTACTTCAATACACTCATCTTGTTGAATATATTCCATACACTCTTCTAAAGTAAACTGCAATTTTGGAGTGATACGAACGCTATCATCACTACCGCTTGCACGGTGGTTAGTTAGTTTTTTCATCTCCACCGCATTTACATTTAAATCACCTGGTTTAATATGCTCAGCAATAATTTGACCAACATATACTTCTTCACCTGGCTCAATAAAGAATGCGCCACGGTCTTGTAATTTATCAATTGAATAAGCAGTTGTTGTTCCTTGAAACTTTGCAATTAACACACCATTACTTCTTCCAGGAATTGGTCCTTTCCAAGGCTTGTATTCAATAAAACGGTGCGCCATAACAGCTTCCCCTGCAGTATTGGTAAGCATTTGAGAACGTAAACCAATCAAACCTCTCGAAGGTATTTCAAACTCAAGGTGTTGCATTTCACCTTTGCTTTCCATGATTTGCATTTCGCCTTTGCGTTGGGTAACTAGGTCAATTACTTTTCCGCTAAAATCGGCAGGAACGTCAACTACCAAGTTCTCGAAAGGTTCGTGTTTTTTTCCATCAATGTGTTTTACCAATACTTGCGGATTTCCAACTGTTAACTCATACCCCTCACGGCGCATGGTTTCAACTAAAATACCTAAGTGTAAAATACCACGACCAAAAACTAAAAAGCTATCTGCACTATCGGTATCTTCTACACGCAATGCCAAGTTCTTTTCTGTTTCTTTCATCAAGCGATCACGCAAGTGACGAGAAGTAACAAATTTTCCGTCCTTACCAAAGAAAGGTGAATTGTTAATGCTGAAAGTCATACTCATAGTAGGCTCATCAACACTAATAATTGGTAATCCTTCTGGATTTTCAATATCTGCAATTGTATCACCAATTGTAAAATCATCTAATCCTACAACTGCGCACAAATCGCCAGTTAATACTTCTGAAACTTTACGCTTACCCATTCCTTCAAACACATATAGTTCTTTCACTTTGCTTCTTTTTACAGAACCGTCGGCTTGAACTAGTGCAATTGTTTGACTTTCTTTGATTTTACCACGGGTTACTTTACCAATGGCAATACGTCCTAAGAAAGAAGAATAGTCTAATGAAGTGATTTGCATTTGCAAAGTTCCTTCGTTAACTTTTGGAGCTGGTACATATTTAATGATGCCATCCATTAAAGGAATAATATCTTCTGTTTGTATAAGGCTATCGTTGAACCAACCATTTTTTCCACTACCATAAAAAGTAGAGAAATTTAATTGCTCTTCTGTTGCATCGAGGTTAAAGAATAATTCAAAAACCGCATCGTGTACTTCATCGGGGCGGCAATTGGCTTTATCTACTTTATTGATTACTACAATAGGGTGCAAGTTTAGGTGCAAAGCTTTCTGTAATACAAATCGTGTTTGTGGCATTGGTCCTTCAAATGCATCTACTAATAAAATTACACCATCGGCCATTTTCAACACACGCTCAACTTCTCCACCAAAATCACTGTGACCTGGGGTATCAATTACATTTATCTTAACTCCGTTATAAGTTACCGCAGCATTCTTACTGAAAATAGTAATACCCCTTTCTCTTTCAAGGTCATTGCTGTCCATGATGAGCTCACCGGCGTCTTGGTTATCTCTGAATACTTTTGTAGTTTGTAGAATACGATCTACTAATGTTGTTTTGCCATGATCTACGTGAGCAATAATAGCAATGTTTCTTATTTCCATGTATTTTTTTAAGGCTGCAAAGGTACGTCTTTACAACCGAGGGGCAATGGGCAACTTAAAAGTTAATGTAAAAGCTACACGCGAACATAGATTTTGCGTTTGTCGAGCCAAAAACCAACAGTCCAACAAAGCAACATATAGCATAAGGCAAAGAATAAAGATCCAAAATAGTTTCCAGCATAACTAAATATGTTAATATATAACCAGTTGAATAGGTTGCCATTTTTGCCCATAGGGATCAAATTCAAACAGGTAACTAGTATTTCAGATAACAAATAAACAAACAAAGGATTTTTACCAAACACTTCAAAGAAAAAAGTCCATTTAGTTTTTTTAGCAAAATCTATCCAATAAATAATAGCCGATAAAATAATACAATCAAGCCCCACTGTTATTAAAACAAAGGATGATGTCCATAGTTTTTTGTTAATTGGAAATACCATATTCCAACAATACGCTAGAAATACTAGCAGCACTCCTAATAATAATAATTTGGCTAGCCCTTCGTATTGTTTTGCTTTTTGTTGTACAAACTGCCCTACTGCAAATCCAGCAATTACATTAACAATAGAGGGAATGGTACTTAATAATCCTTCGGGGTCAAAAGCAATCCCTTCTCCATGATACAAGTGTGCTTCGCCAAATAACCAGTGGTCTAAATGGTGTCCAACATTACCCGTCATGCTAAATGGATCAGCAGCATCTCCTAGCCAAAAACACAATATCCAGTAAACGAATAAAAAAGCAATTCCTGTAATAATAGCCAGTCGTGTTTTTAAGAAATATATTAATAAAGCACCAATTCCATAACATAGTGCAATACGCTGTAACACACCCATAATGCGGGTTTCACTCAAAGGCATTAGGGTTAAATGGTTGGCCTCATTGAATTCAAGAAATGGAAACCAATACATTAAAAATCCTAATAAAAATATCAGTGTAGTACGTTTGGTTATTTTAGCAACTATGCTTGAATGGCTCATCCCCTCCCATTTGGGAAGCACAAAACTCAGGGCATTTCCTACTGCAAACAAGAATGATGGAAAAACCAAATCGGTAGGCGTAAACCCATGCCATTTTGCGTGCAATAAAGGCGCAAAAGTCAGTTCATTGCCTGGCGTATTTACAATGATCATCAAGCAAATGGTCATTCCTCTAAATACATCGAGTGCAAGAAATCGTTGGGTTTTAAGCATGCTGTGGTTTTGGTAATGCCAATATACCTATTTTATCAAACTAGTTAAATAGCTTGGGGCAATGTTTTTTATTTAATTTTATTGAACAGTTCATTCTTCAACTATTATGTATGAAATACTTTAAAATATTTATTGGTGTAGTTGCTGTTTTATTTGGCATCTATTTATTAGGTCCACATCCATCAAAACCAATTTATAATTCGCAATTACCAACAATACCATCAAGCCCAATTGAATTAGAATTGTATGTAAAAAAACAAGAAGCGCTACATATTATAAAACCACATAATGAGGCAGAGATTATTTGGGCTGATACAAGTAAACAAAAAACAAATTATGCCATTGTGTATTTACACGGATTTAGTGCGAGTAAAGAAGAAGGCGCTCCAGTACATAAAAATATTGCTAAGCAATTTGGCTGTAACCTTTATTTATCAAGGCTTTCGCAACATGGCATTGATACGGTTGATGCATTAATAAATTTAACCACAGATAATTTATGGGAAAGTGCCAAAGAAGCATTGGCTATAGGAAAGCAATTGGGCAATAAAGTTATTTTAATGGGCACCTCAACAGGTGGAACATTGGCACTTCAGCTAGCCGCAACATATCCAGAGGTAGCAGGCCTTGTTTTGTATTCGCCAAATATTGCTATTAATGATGTTAATGCACCACTAATAAATAATCCATGGGGCCTCCAAATTGCTAGGATAGTTAAGGGATCAAATTATAATATCATTAAAACCAATAACCCACAGTATGCCCCATACTGGAACACCAAATACCGATTAGAAGCTGCTAGCCAAATAGAAGAACTACTAGAAACTAAAATGATTGAAACCACTTTTAAATCAGTTACGCTACCAGTATTGGCTTTATATTATTACAAAGACGAAAAAAATCAAGATACCGTTGTAAAAGTCTCAGCAACTAAAAAAATGTTTGAGCAATTAAGAACACCTGTAAACAAAAAACGTCAAGTAGCAATGCCCAATACTGGCGATCATGTACTAACTTCCCCTATTCTGTCGAAAGATATTGTAGGTGTTGAAATGGAAACCGCTAAGTTTTTACAAGAAATTATGCAACTGAAACCCATCAAATAAAGCACAACCGTCCATATTAAATTCTCTTAACTTCGCTCATTACTAATAATAAACCTTAGCTATGACACTTAGTAAAATTGCCGGAATAGGCAAGTACCTGCCAGAAAGAGTTGTTACCAATAACGACTTAAAAGAATACATGGAAACGGATGATGCTTGGATACAAGAAAGAACAGGTATTAAAGAAAGAAGGATAGCAAAAAGAACAGAAGAAACCACTACCACCATGGGTGTAGAAGCTGCAAAAATTGCCATTGAAAGAGCAGGTATTACAGCACAAGACATAGACTTTATAGTGTTTGCAACTTTATCGCCCGATTATTTTTTTCCAGGATGTGGCGTATTGGTGCAACGCGCATTAAAGATGAAAGAGGTTGGCGCATTAGATGTGCGTAACCAGTGCAGTGGATTTGTATATGCATTAAGTGTTGCAGATCAATTTATAAAAACAGGCATGTATAAAAACATATTGGTAATTGGAGCAGAAAAACACAGTTTTGGTATGGACTATAGTACAAGGGGCAGAAACGTTTCTGTTATATTTGGAGATGGTGCAGGAGCAGTTGTGTTACAGCCAACCGAAAAAGAAGGACAAGGAATTTTAAGTACGCATTTACATAGTGATGGAGAAAGTGCAGAGATTTTAGCGCAATACAATCCTGGTACACATGCCAACCATTGGATGGAAACTCCTGTAGCAGCCTATAACGACGCCCCTATTGGCGATATGTTTATGAGCCACGAAATGATTGACAAGAATCAAAATTTTCCTTTTATGGATGGGCCATCTGTATTTAAAAAAGCAGTAGTTAAATTTCCAGAAGTGATTGTAGAAGCATTAAGCAAAAACGGTTACAGCCCTGCTGATATTAATATGTTAATTCCACATCAGGCAAATTTGCGCATTGCACAATTTGTACAACAAAAATTAAAATTAAACGACAATCAGGTTTATAATAATATTCAAAAATATGGCAACACTACTGCCGCGTCTATTCCTATAGCACTTTGTGAAGCTTGGGAAGATGGAAAAATTAAAGACGGAGATTTAGTTTGCCTAGCTGCTTTTGGAAGTGGCTTTACATGGGCTTCTGCGCTGTTAAAATGGTAATTGAATTTCTAATAAATGATCATGGACTTAGCCAGCAATCGAAAAATTATTTTTTTAGTTAACCCCATTTCTGGAAATACCAAAAAAGAGGTGCTATTGCAAGAGATACAAGTTGCAATGGAAAAAAATGCTTGCTATTTTGAAATCCATGCTACCAATGCTGCAGGTAATTATAATTTTCTAATTGATAAAATTGAAAAAGAATCCATTACAGATATTGTAATTGTTGGTGGTGATGGAACCGTTAACCAAGTTGTAAATGCACTAAAAGAAACCAATGTAAACTTTGGTATTATACCTGTTGGCTCAGGAAATGGTTTGGCATTGGCCGCAGGAATTCCTAGAAAATTTAAAAAAGCAATTGAATTAATACTTAAAGGCAAAGCTAGCCCTGTAGATGCATTTTTAATTAACAACCAATTCTCTTGTATGTTAAGTGGAATTGGATTTGATGCGCAAGTGGCCCATGATTTTTCTACAAAAGCAGCGAGGGGTTTAATGACTTATACTCAGCAAGGATTGATCAACTATTTTAAAGCACAGCCTTATCAATTTGAAATTATTTTAAATGATTTTTCATTTTATACGGATGCTTATTTTATTAGCATAGCCAATAGTAATCAATTTGGAAACAATTTTACCATTGCCCCAAAAGCTATTTTGAATGATGGCTTATTAGATATTGTAGTAGTGCAAAAAATGCACAAAGCAAAAATGCCATTTGCCGTGCTCAAACAAATTAGAGGTAATAATCGATTAACGGAATTAGTAGAAAATATCAACAAAAATAATGTGCTATATTTTCAAACTGCTAGCCTAACAATTATAAATAAAAAATACGCGCCTTTTCATATTGATGGAGAGCCAAGAGAAACAGCAGAAGCATTTCAAATTCAAATTATTGCTAATTGCTTTCGTTTAATTCAGCCACAATAGATTTATTATATCCCTACTTGTATTAAGAGATTTTTGGTGATCGCACCACAAATAACAATGACACCAATGACAATAATAAAAGCATCCCAAATAATTGGTGTAATTGTGCCATCCACTCAAAAACGCCCCAAGTGCCAGGAACAATTTTAACACTTGATAGTACTGTTAGTATTCCCAACATTACTTGTACAAATACAATTGCAATTGGCAAAGGCCTTAAAATATAGAATAGAGCGGTTCCTGTTTTTTTAAATAATTGAATAGTAAAAAGCACAATAATTAATAAAAGTAAATAGGCTAAACCACGGTGTACAAAATGAATGAATAATTTATTGTTGATGGTATTTAATAAAAAAGATTCTTTGGTTAAAAAAGGTTCAGGAATCCAACGACCATTGATGCTCGGCCAAGTAGCTGCTACATTTGCCGCTTTGTGGCCAGCCATTAATGCTCCGTATATTAATTGAAATCCAATCAACAGAATTAAAGTGATATTCCATTTCCTAATTGAAGCATTTACTATAATTTCTGAAGGTTTAACCAATAGCGATAAAGCAAACCAATATGTATAACACAACAAACCCATTGCAAAAATAAAATGTAAAGCTAATTTTGTAGGCTGAACATATACTGCATCACCAGTTAAGCCACTCTTAACCATAATCCAACCAATAGCACCTTGTAATCCGCCTAAAACAAATAGTAGCAACAAAGGCTTTATCATTTCTTTTTTGAAATGTTTTTTTACTAATAAAAAAGCAAAGCCAACTATAAAAACCAAGCCAATTGTACGAGCCCACAAACGGTGAAACCATTCCCAGAAAAATATCATTTTAAAATCACTGATACTAAAATTAAAATTCAGCAATTGAAATTGGGGTGTTAATCGATACTTATTGTATTCAACCAGCCATTGTTGTTCGTTTAATGGGGGAAGGGAGCCGGTTACCACATCCCATTGCGTAATAGAAAGCCCACTGCCGGTTAAGCGGGTAATTCCACCTAAAGCAATTTGCACCACTGTCATACCTACTCCAATTAATAACCAAGTGGCAATTAATTTAGAAGACCGTTCATTTGTTTGCATAGTATTTGAATTAAAATCTAGCGCAAAGTTACTAGTATACTAAATTGGGCCTTGCATTTGTAAAATGAATTTGATAGTATTAATAAGAATTCTCACTTTTAGTACCATGTTAGCACCATTTTATCAATCAAAACTAATAGAAGCAGGCTGTGATGAAGCTGGAAGGGGTTGTTATGCAGGGCCTGTATTTGCGGCGGCGGTTATTTTACCCAATAATTTTTATCATCCATTATTGAATGATAGTAAAAAAGTAAGCGAAAAAAATAGACTAATTCTTAAAGATATAATAGAACAGTCGGCTATTGCTTGGGCTGTAGCAAGTGTTGACAATAATGAAATAGATCAAATAAATATTTTAAAAGCGTCCTTTAAAGCAATGCATTTGGCTATTGCTGCTTTAAAAACAAAACCATCCTTATTGCTTATTGATGGTAACCGATTTACCCCATATAAAAAAATGACACACCATTGCATTATTAAAGGAGATGGAAAATATAGTTCAATAGCAGCAGCAAGCATACTAGCTAAAACCCATCGAGATGCATATATGCAAAAAATTCACCAAGAATTTCCTGTGTACAAATGGGAAAAAAATAAAGGGTATGGAACCCTAGATCACAGAGAGGCTATTGCAAAAAAAGGCTTGTGTAAATACCACAGAATAAGCTTTTCTATTTTGCCAAAATAGAATTATTAAATTGTGTAAAGCCCTCTAGGATTTTGTAAGATTTAAAAATATCACTTGAAAATCAGTAGTATTTGTGCAAAAAAAAGCCTCGTTATTACGAGACTTAATATTTAATTCCCCCCCGGTTATTAAATATCATTACAAATATACGGCAGATTCGTATACACAAATCGTCAATTTTTGACGATTTGTGTATACTTTTTATTTTAGTACCTATAATTTAAACTAGTCTTTTATTCTTCCCATTTTCCTGCACCTTCTCTTATTAATTCATAATTGTCTTTGGTGCAGTCAACAATGGTAGACGGAACCATGCCACCAATACCTCCGTCTACAACAATATCAACAAGGTTTTTAAAATTTTCGTAAATCAATTCTGGATCGGTGTATTCTTCCACCATTTCACCGGGTAAGGAAGCAGATAAAATAGGATGACCTAATTCGTGTACAATACTTCTAGCAATCATATTGTCTGGAATTCTTAATCCTATGGTGCTTTTTTTACTCTGCAATATTTTTGGCACTTCTTTACTAGCAGGTAAAATAAAAGTAAAGGCACCAGGTAAATAATCTTTTAGCATTCTATATAATGGTGTGCTAATACTTTTTGTGTACTTACTTAAATCACTCAAATCATAACAAACAAAACTGAGTTGTGCTTTGGCTGGATCTACTTGTTTAATTTTTGCAATTCTTTCAATGGCTTTGTGCTGAAAAATATCGCAGCCTAACCCATAAATCGTATCAGTAGGATATATAATCACGCCACCTGATAATAAACAATCCACTATCATTTTCAAGTAGCGGGGATTGGGATTAGATGGATGGACTTCTAATAACATATAATTAACGGATATAGTCAATTACAAAGTTAAACCTAATGGTCTGCACAATGCCAAACAAATAAGAAGCTTAAAACAATTGGCAACCTTGCAAAAAAATAAAAGAGGCGGCTCATTGCCACCTCCTTATGCTAGTTTGTAACCCCTTAGAAAAACCGACTACCTAAAAAGGCGCATTGGGAAATAGCCAATAGCAGTTTATCGGTTCAAAAATATAACAGCAACCCCAATAGCTATAATAGTTATCACTGATTTTCAAAAGTTTAAACACGGTGAAATTCCAGTTAAAACTGCTAGCAAAAATCAATGAAGATTATTGAAATTGGCATTCAAATAATTGTTTAAAAAAAATTAATTCCATGACAAAAATTGCACTTGTAGACGACCACGACCTTTTTAGAGAAGGATTAGCAGCAATTGTTAATAGCTTTCCTGATTACACTATTATTCTAGAAGCTAGAAGTGGCAAAGAATTTACCACCCTTCTAATGCCAAATGATTTACCTGAAATAGTCATTTTAGACGTTACCATGCGCGATATGAATGGATACGAAACGGCAAGCTGGATTCATACTAATTATCCGCAAATAAAAGTACTTGCACTTAGCATGCTCGATGATGAAAAAGCAATCATTAAAATGCTAAAGAATGGGGCGAAAGGATATGTTTTAAAAGATAGCGCCCCTAAAGAACTTAAAGAAGCGCTTGACCATTTAATGCAAAAAGGTGTTTACCTAAATAAACTAATGTGCCACCATTTAATAGATAATATAAACAATCACCTACACGAAGATGCGCAAGGATTTTATCGAAAAAAAATTGCCTTAAACGATCGGGAAATTGATTTTTTGCAACGCGTTTGTACAGATGCGCCGTACAAGCAAATTGCAGACGACATGTACTTGAGTCCAAGAACAATTGATGGATATAGAGATAATTTATTTGAAAAATTGCGGGTCTCTTCTAGAATAGGGTTGGTACTCTATGCTGTAAGAAATGATATTGCGCAAATTTAAACGATCTCCCAAACTTCTTTTCCACGAATCAATTTATCTAAATTGCCTTTGCCTTTTGATGCAATGGTTTCTTCAATTTGCATAGCCATAGCATCTTCATAACATGACCTATCATCTTCAAAGAAAACACCAAATGGACGAGGGAAATGACCGCCTGTTTTATTAGGATCGTCGAACATTCTTACTAAAGTTTGTGCTTTGTAAAAATCTTTTTCGTCGTGGATCCACAAATCATCTTTGGTAACCGAATCACTCAATTCAACCACTACTGGTTTTAAACCATCTATTTTAATACCCATTTGTTGATTGGCGCCAAATACTAATGGTTGTCCTTGTTCTAAGTATAAACCTTGGTCGGCTTTTGTAGATTTTTCAGTGAAAATTTCAAAAGCACCATCATTAAAAATATTACAGTTCTGATAGATTTCTAAAAAAGAAGACCCTTTGTGCTGGTGAGACCTAGTTAGCATAAACTGCAAGTGCTTAGGGTCTCTGTCCATACTACGACCTATAAAGCTAGCATCTGCGCCCAAAGCCAAAGCCAAAGGATTAAACGGATGGTCAATACTTCCAAAAGGCGTTGATTTAGTAACCTTATTTTGCTCAGAGGTTGGAGAATATTGCCCTTTGGTTAAACCATAGATCTGGTTATTAAACATCAAGATATTTACATCTAAGTTTCTACGCAATAAATGAATCGTATGATTACCACCAATACTTAAACTATCACCATC
>JAPLEL010000067.1 GCA_026391415.1 Bacteroidota bacterium | reverse complement strand
TTCTACAGGAAGATTAGATACCAAAGCTTCTTTAATAGAAGCATTGCTAAATGGGTCTTCTGATTTTGTTACGATTACACTATCAGATCAAAGCGTTCAATTAAATGGAAAAACGGCGATTGTTCGTCATAAATTAATAGCCACTACCAATGATGGTGGTAAACCAGGCGAAGCTAAATTATCGGTATTACTAGTTTGGCAAAAAGAACACAAAGATTGGAAATTACTAGCACGACAGGCAGTAAAAATACTCTAAGCGCTTACCTCATTTAATAAATACAATACCGATTGGTATTCTTTTTGAACAGCAGCACTGATAGACATTTCACAAGTTTTTCCAGTGGAATAATATCCTTCATAATCGGTTGCTAGAACTTCTAAAGATTCTACTCTTGTTGCAGCAGCAGTGAGTTCTGGGTAATAAAATCCACGATCTCCAGCCATGCCACAACATCCTGCCGATAGAGGAAAGTCTGCTTGTTTTGCACAAGCAGTACCAATTGTTTTTAGTTTGCCTAATAAGTTCATTTTGTAAGTGCTGCAAACAGGATGAAATACAATTTTATTTTTAGGTTTTGTGATAGGTAGTGTTGGAATAACAGTATCTGCTAAGTAATCTATAATATCTAAAATTTGTAATTGATCGAACCTGGCTTGATTTTCTTTAGTCAAGTAAGGTCTGCTACTATGTAATGAATGCGTACAAGAACTAGTATCCATTACAACAGGTATACTAGCTTGATTGGTCCATTTCCATAATTTTTCAATGGTTTGATTCACAGAAATTTCATAAGCACTCGTAAATCCTTTCGATGAAAACGATTGACCACAGCAGGTTCCAGCTAAATCGTTGGGAACCATTAATTCAATCCCAGCTCTTTTGCTTACACTTACAGCAATGTCAATAGTAGATTCACTATTTAGTTTATCTGCCCCCATCATTCTACTAATGCAGGAGTTGAAAAACACAGCACTTGCTAAGGTTGGTTGATTTTTACTAAGTTTAATTGGGCCTGTTAATTCTTTTGTCCAAAGCGGAAAACTCGGCACTATTTTTCTGATACCAACTGTCAGCGAATACATAGCATTTTTGCCAAAAACTTTATTCGCAAAACCTCCTGTAATTAGCGCAAATTTTACAAGTGATTCAATTGTATTAAAATGTTTTGCAACCAACACCGCCATATTATTTGCGTTTACAGAATGACTTTCTTTTCTTAATCTTTTTACTAAGTCGCCGGTATTGATATCAACAGGGCATTCAAGCGCACACAAGCCATCCACTGCACAAGTATCTAACCCTTCAAATTGGTATTCTTTTAATAGTGCTTGATATGTTTGGGTATCATTTTCTTTTAACAAACGCTGTAATGCACGTCGCACAACAATTCTACGCCTTGGAGTAAGTGTAAATTCTCTACTTGGGCAACGGTGTTCACAGTAGCCGCATTCAATACATTTGTCTACTTCTGTTTCAACAACTGGCAAGGATTTTAAATTTTTAATATGGCAGTCTTTGTCTGCATTAATAATTACGCCAGGATTTAATAAGTTGTTTGGATCTACAAATGATTTTAAATCCTTCATAATTGAATACGCTTCTTCGCCCCATTCGTCTGCAACAAAGGGTGCAATCTGCCTGCCAGTTCCGTGTTCTCCTTTAAGAGATCCATTGTATTTATGCAGTACTAAATCTGCTAGTTCCTTTGAAAAATTTTCATAACTAGCAATTTCACTTGGCTGGTTAAAAGCTTGAGAAACTACAAAATGTAAGTTCCCTTCTTTTGCATGTCCAAAAATAATACCATTATCAAAACCATATTTCAACATGAGTTGTTGCACGTCTAAAACAGCTGCCCCCAATACTTCTACTGGAAATGCAATATCTTCTAAAACAACCGTAGATCCTTTTGCTCTTGCTGCAGCTACCGAAGGATACATCCCTTTTCGGAGCTTCCAATACTTGGCCTGCAATTCAGCATCAGTAGTAAATGTAAATGGTAATATCGTTGGAAGGGTTGCTAAAACTGCGGCTACATTTTCTAACAATGCACTTAAACCATTAGCAGTAGTGGCTTGGTATTCACACAAAATAGCTGTTACATTATTCGATAAATCTTTTATAACGGTTGGGGCATAAGGTTGGTGTTCTATAGATTTAAGTGCTGCTCTATCCATAAATTCTAAAGCAGCTGCACCAGATTCTTTTAAACCAACAATGGCATTGCATGCAGCTAGAGGATTTTCAAAATAAAATAGGGCGGTGGCTTTAAATGCAGGATCAGGAAGGGTTTCAAGTATTGCTTCTGCAATAAATGCCAATGTACCTTCGGCGCCAATTAATAATCGAACCAATACATCTAATGGATGTTGGTAGTCTAAAAATGCATTTAAACTATAGCCAACCGTATTTTTTAAAGTATATTTTTTTCGAATTTTAGTAACCAATTCTGTATTGGTGATTAAACGTTTTTGTAAAGATTGAATTTGTAAAAAAAGTGTAGGTTGTTCAATTTCAAATTTGTTGTAATCGGCAAGTATAGCAGAATTAAAATAAGATCCATCGGGCAACATAAAAGCCATCGAACGTAAAGTGTGATAGGCATTTTGTACCACGCCACAACACATGCCACTAGAATTGTTCGATAATATGCCACCCATCATTGCTGCATTAATGGATGCAGGATCGGGTCCTATTTTTCGACCATATTTTTTTAACAATTGGTTTACTTGCGCGCCAATAATTCCTGGTTGCACAATCACCGCATTTCCTTCTTCAATGACTGTTGCATTTTGCCAATACCTACTTAAGTCTACAAGAATGCCATCAGTAATAGATTGACCCGATAAACTAGTACCCGCTGTTCTAAATACCAAGGGGGTTTTTGTTTGTTCAGACAATGCAAATAATGCTTTTACATCATTTAAGTTGGCAGGCTGAACAACTGCTTGTGGAATTAAATAATAAAAACTTGCATCACTAGCATAACTATATCTATCAGTCAGGCTGGTTTTTACTTTTTCTGGAGACAGTATGTTGTGTAAAAGCTTTTTAAGGTCCATACAATTGAAATAACAGGTGCAATTCTAATGAAGAATTGTATATAAAGGTATTGAATATGATTGAGCAGTTATACTGTTGTAAAACGATAACCTATTTTGGATATTATTTTCAACCTATGTACTTGGTTACATAATTCTTTTATGTAGAAAAAATTGGTATTTAATAAATTATCTGATAGGGTAGTTTTAAACTCCCATAAAGGGCTTAAAATAGGTTAAGTTCAAATTTCAGGGGGTATTTGGCTTAATTAATAGCACCAATTTTCATTTGTAAGCGCGATTCTTTTATGTAAAAACCTAACAATTTTTACAATAATCAGCAAAATGTTTGTTGTGTAAGCCTATTTGGGTGTCTATTAGCAAAGAATATTAACTAAATTGCAGCTCCAGATTATAATTATTTCAAATTTTTTCTATAATCTTTAAATAAACAGCAATGAAAAAGGCTTTTTTACTAGCTTTTTGAACAAATTTGCGGTTTATTTTAAAAGTTAAGTAGAAATCTAACCAATTCATTGAATAATGAGCAATACAGCAAGTACCCTTTTCGACAAAGTGTGGGATGCACACGTGGTTCGACAAATTGAAGATGGCCCAGATGTCTTTTTTATTGATCGCCATTTTATTCATGAAGTAACAAGTCCAGTGGCTTTTTTGGGTTTACAAGCTAGAGGTATTGGTGTAATGTTTCCAGAACATACGTTTGCAACTGCCGATCATAATACGCCAACTATTAACCAACACCTTCCTGTAGCAGACCCTTTATCGGCTAATCAGTTGTTGGCTTTAGAGCAAAATTCTGCTAAATATGGTATTTCGCACTGGGGTTTGGGGAATCCTAAAAACGGTATTGTACACGTTGTAGGACCAGAAAATGGCATTACGCAACCAGGTATGACCATTGTTTGTGGCGACTCTCATACGTCAACACATGGTGCTTTTGGTGCCATTGCATTTGGTATTGGAACTTCGGAAGTTGAAATGGTTTTATCGTCGCAGTGTATTATGCAGCCGAAACCTAAAAAAATGCGCATCAATGTAAATGGTGTGTTGGGTAAAGCAGTAACTCCTAAAGACGTTACCTTATATATTATTGCACAATTAACTACTGCTGGTGCAACGGGCTATTTTGTAGAATATGCTGGAGATGTTTTTGAAAATATGAGTATGGAAGGACGGATGACCGTTTGTAATATGAGTATTGAAATGGGTGCGCGCGGAGGAATGATTGCACCAGATGAAACGACTTTTAATTATATCAAAGGACGTGAAAAAGCACCTAAAGGAGCAGACTGGGATACCGCGTTGGCTTATTGGAAAACCTTGAAAACCGATGCTACCGCTAGTTTTGATAAAGAATACAATTTTAATGCAGCCGATATAGAACCAATGATTACTTATGGAACTAACCCTGGAATGGGCATGGGCATTTCTCATTTAATTCCTAAAGCAGCTGAATTAGCTGGTGGTGTAAGTACCTACGAAAAATCATTGAAATACATGGGATTCGAAGAAGACGAACCAATGATAGGAAAGAAAGTAGACTATGTATTTATAGGTAGTTGTACCAATGGTCGTATTGAAGATTTTAGGGCATTTGCTTCCATTGTAAAAGGACGCAAAAAAGCAGACCATGTTACTGCTTGGATTGTTCCGGGCTCACATATTGTAGAAGCGCAAATTAAAGAAGAAGGTATTTTTGATATTTTAACAGAAGCGGGTTTTCAACTGCGTCAACCAGGATGTTCGGCTTGTTTAGCAATGAACGACGACAAAATTCCTGCGGGTAAATACGCAGTGAGTACCAGTAATAGAAATTTCGAAGGCCGTCAAGGTCCTGGAAGTAGAACCTTACTCGCTAGTCCTTTAATGGCCGCAGCTGCAGCTGTTACAGGTGTTGTAACCGATCCAAGAGATTTGTTATAACCGTTTTTAAATCAAGCATTCAAGAACTTTACAACTTAACAAACATGGCTTACGATAAATTTACAGTGTTAACCAGTACGGCAGTTCCTTTGCCAATTGAAAATGTTGACACCGATCAAATTATACCAGCGCGCTTTTTAAAAGCAACTGAAAGAAAGAATTTTGGCGATAATTTATTTAGAGATTGGCGTTACAATAACGACGATTCGCCCAAGCAAGATTTTGTTTTAAATAATTCTATCTATACCGGAAAGATTTTGGTGGGCGGAAGAAATTTTGGAAGTGGAAGTAGCCGTGAGCATGCTGCTTGGGCTATTTACGATTATGGATTCCGTTGTGTAGTGTCTAGTTTTTTTGCAGATATTTTTAAAGGGAACTCTATTAATATTGGTATTCTTCCAGTACAAGTTTCTGAAGCTTTTTTAGAAGAAATATTCAGAGCCATTGAAGCAGATCCTGCTACTGAATTAACCATTGACTTAGCTGCACAAACCATTACTTTAAATGCAAACGGCAGTCAAGAATCTTTTGATATTAATGGGTACAAAAAAAATAACCTAATAAATGGTTTTGATGATATCGATTATTTACAAGCAATGAAAGAAAATATCCAATCTTTTGCTGCATCAAAACCTATTAAATAACTGCCCTGATTAAATTTTTGATTTGAAACAATCGCAACAGCATATAGAAATAATGGATACCACTCTGCGCGATGGCGAGCAGACTAGTGGCGTATCTTTTTCGGCTTCGGAAAAACTCACAATCGCAAAATTGCTATTGACAGATTTGAATGTAGACCGAATTGAAATTGCTTCTGCAAGGGTTTCTGCAGGCGAGTTTCAGGCAGTAAAAAAAATTACAGATTGGGCAAATGAGCACGGCTGTATTGATAGGGTAGAAGTATTAACTTTTGTAGACGGAGATATTTCTGTAAACTGGATGTTAGATGCCGGCGCAAAAGTGATGAACTTATTAACTAAAGGTTCTCTAAACCATTTAACCCATCAACTTAAAAAAACTGCCGAACAACATTTTACAGAAATTGCAACAGTATTGGCACTTGCCAAAGAGAAAGGTTTAAAAAGTAATGTATATCTCGAAGACTGGAGTAATGGCATGCGCAATTCTAAAGACTATGTAATAAGTTATTTAGATTTTATTCAACACCAACCAATAGAAAGGGTTTTATTGCCAGATACACTAGGCGTTTTAACTCCTTCAGAAACTTTTGAATACATCAGTGAATTAGTGGCAAAATATCCTGCGCTTCATTTTGATTTTCATGCACACAATGATTATGATTTAGGAACTGCCAATGTTTTAGAAGCAGTAAAAGCAGGTGCAAAAGGAATACACTTAACCATTAACGGAATGGGCGAGCGTGCTGGAAACGCTTCATTAGCTAGTGTTGTGGCTGTTTTAAATGATAATTTAAAATCGGTAAAAACTTCTGTAAACGAAAAATCTTTATATACGGTAAGTAAACTGGTAGAAACATTTTCTGGATTTCGTATACCAGCCAATAAACCTGTGGTAGGTGAAAATGTGTTTACCCAAACTGCAGGTATTCATGCAGATGGCGACAAAAAAAACAATCTTTATTTTAATGATTTAATGCCTGAGCGTTTTGGTCGTCAAAGAAAATATGCCTTAGGCAAAACCAGTGGCAAAGCCAATATTGAAAATAACTTACAAGAACTTGGCATACAATTATCAGACGAAGATTTAAAAAAAGTTACCCAAAGAATTATTGAATTGGGCGACCTAAAAGAAATGGTTACCCAGGCCGATTTGCCTTATATTATTTCGGATGTGTTAGATAGCAATTCAATTGAAGAAAAAGTTATTGTAGAAAATTATGTGTTAACACATTCAAAAAATTTACGTCCATCAGTTACTTTAAAAATAATTATTGACGGTGAAGTGTTTGAAGAAAATGCACAAGGAGATGGTCAATACGATGCCTTCATGAACGCTTTGAAAAAAGTGTATAGCATTAAAGGAATAGCATTACCTATGTTAACTGATTATACAGTGCATATTCCGCCTGGCGGAAAGTCAGATGCATTGTGCGAAACCATTATTACCTGGATGCAAAATGCCAAAGAATTTAAAACCCGCGGATTAGATAGCGATCAAACAGTATCTGCTATTAAAGCCACTCAAAAAATGCTCAACCAAATTGGTTAGCAATTAACTAATATTTTTTATTTCAATTTATTCATACAATGGCCACAAAACACATTTTAATTGTACCCGGCGACGGAATCGGACAAGAGGTAACCGCAGTAGGTAAAAAAGTATTAGATAGTATTGCACTTAAGTTTGGCCATACATTTACTTACGACGAAGCTTTAATTGGTCATATAGCTATTGAAGCAACTGGAAATCCTTTGCCAGACGAGTCTCTAGAAAAAATGCGTAATTCAGATGCGGTTTTATTTGGTGCAGTGGGTCATCCAAAATACGATAACGATCCTTCTGCTAAAGTGCGTCCAGAGCAAGGCTTATTAAAAATGCGCAAAGAATTGGGTTTGTATGCCAACCTTCGTCCAATTAAATTATTTGATGAATTATTAAGCGCATCAAGCATTAAACCAGAAATATTAAAAGGTGCCGATATTTTATTTTTCAGAGAATTAACTGGCGATATTTATTTTGGCGAAAAAGGTCGTAAAAATGATGGCGATACTGCATTCGATGTTGCAGAATATAGTCGTTACGAAGTTGAACGTATTGGTCGAAAAGCATTCGAAGCAGCTAGAACGCGCAAGAAAAAATTATGCTCTGTAGACAAAGCAAATGTTTTGGAAACAAGTCGTTTGTGGAGAGAAGTTATTCAAAAATTAGCATTGGAATATCCAGATGTTACAGTAGAACACCAATTTGTTGATTCAACTGCTATGATGCTTATTAAAGATCCATGTAGATTTGATGTGGTTGTTACCGCCAATTTGTTTGGAGATATATTAACCGATGAAGCCTCTCAAATTGCAGGTTCTATGGGTATGTTGGCATCTGCTTCGATTGGAGATGGAACAGGGGTTTATGAACCAATTCATGGTTCTGCGCACGATATTACAGGAAAAGGCATTGCCAATCCACTAGCCTCTATTTTATCGGCTGCATTATTATTAGAGATCTCTTTTGGAATGAAAGAAGAATCGGCATTGGTAATAAACGCTGTTGATCAAGTATTAAAACAAGGGTTTAGGACTATTGATATTGCTGATGCCAATACAGCCCCAGAAAATATTTTGGGTACGGCTGCAATGGGTGAAGCCGTTTTGAAATTCTTATAAATGATACTGTAATGATACAATCGTCCTTTCTTATCCAAGAAAGGACGATTTTTTTTGCTACCATTCGACCGAAAATTTGGCCATTTACCCCAGTAGGGCTGCCACTTCCATAATTTCGTACTTTCTTTACGCTATTTGTGATTTTATTGTGAAATAAGTTCCTTTCTATACTAGCATTGGGTTTGAAGGGTGCTTGCACTTAGTTATAGTAGTTGCTGTTTTCCGTTCATCCTAGAATCTTGGCAATAGCTGTTACCAGTCACAATTGAAAATGCTAGCCAGTTGGCTGAAGTAATTTTGGTATATCAAATCGAAACAAACAAGATTGATCATACTTAAATTAAACAACATGAAAAACTTCATCATCGCCGCTTTAGTAACCATTTTTATTACTGGTTCTTCATTTGCAGCAAACGCAACAATTAATAACGATTCACAAGATCTTATTGATTTTCAAAAAATCAGTCAACTAATTGACGGTCAAAAAACACAATTTTTTTACACCACTGGTGGCGAATTGATTGCTTCAAGTAAGGCTTTGGCTTACGATAAATTGCCAAAAGCAGCATTAACTTATTTGGCTAACAATTACGCTTATCCTAATTATAGTTTAGAAGATTGTATGGTAGTTAACTACACACAAAACGATACTGATTATTTTGTATCATTCAATAAAGGCAAAGAAAAAGTCTTTTTACAGATTGATGTTCGTGGTAATGTAATAGAGTTGGTTAGAAAAGGGTAATTTTTAGTTAGTGTTTACAAACCGGCAGTCAATCTTTGGCTGCCGGTTTTTTATTTTCAGGACGGGACAGGATACAATCGAATAATAATTGCACTAACTTGTTAGGCGATTTTGTTGTTTTAAAAAACATCAAGTTTTAATAGATTGTATAAACATTTTGCTGTCATTTAATGAAAAGAAATACGCATAACCTATTTATCTTTACAGCATTGCTATTGATGTTGGGTAATCTTGCTTTTGGCAGTCCTATCCCACGTAAAATGGTGTTGCTACATACTAGTACTAACGCAAATGCTAGGGTCTTATTTGGGGTTGAAAAATTAGCAAAAACTTTATTGGCTAATGGATATAAGGTTGTTTTAAATCCTTCAACACCAAAAAGTAATATTTTTTTAGAATGTTTTATAGGAGAAAATACTGATGCCTTTATAACAACTCAGTTAAAGAAACAAACAAGCATTTCCATCAATCAAAAAAAAGAAGGATTTATTATT
>JAPLEL010000233.1 GCA_026391415.1 Bacteroidota bacterium | reverse complement strand
GATGCTTCTGCAAAAGGTGGAGGAGAAGCCGGTGTGATTTTTAGATATGGACAAGCAGTAAAAAGTACTGATATGCAAAGTTTTGCTGCCTATTTAATTTCTAGAGAAAAAAATGGAGATGATATTAATGCTGGTAGAGATATTTTTAGAACACTAGAAAACATTGCTAATCATAATTCATTAATACAAACCAAAGCAGCACTACCTTTAAACACATATGCTTGGTATCCACAAACGCAGTTTTGCTATATGAAAAATAGCAATGGTTTATTCTTTGCCGCTAAGGCCGGTTATAATGCTGAAAGCCATAATCACAATGATGTTGGTACTTTCTCACTCTATTTAGATGCTATGCCATTAATCATTGACGTTGGCGTAGGAACCTATACCAGACAAACTTTTAGTAGTGAGCGTTATTCTATATGGAGTATGCAAAGCAATTACCACAATCTTCCTATGATTAATGGGTTGCCGCAACAATTTGGTGCTGAATACAAAGCTAAAAATGTGTTCTTTGATTCGTTGAAACATATTTTTTCATTAGATATGGCAGGCGCTTATAGTAAAGAGGTTTTAGTAGATACATGGAATCGTAAGTATGAACTAGTTTCTGATAATGGCTTGATTATTACTGATCAGTTTGAGTTAAAGGATTTGAAAGAAGCTAATCAAATTAATTTTATGACTTGGGGTAAACCGAATATAACAACCCTTGGTTCAGTTATTATTGAAAAAGAATCCAAAGCAATTGTTTTAAATTATAATCCAACAGATTTTATTGCTTCTTACGATGTGATACCACAAACAGACACAAGATTATCAAATGTTTGGGGGAAAGAATTATATCGATTGAAATTGATTGCTAAGAAATTAGCAAAAACGGGCACTTATACGTATCAAATTACTCCTAAAAAATAGAATCATATTTTATAAATACCCCTAATATTTAAATTATTAATTGAATTATAATGAAGCGACTTTTAATATTCTCACTAATTTTTGTTGTTGGTTTAACAGCTTTTTATCCTGTAAGCAATAAAGACAGTTTCATTGAAACCAATTTAAATTTTGCAACACAACAACTTAAATACATGGTTGTTGAGGCAAATAAAATACCCAATCATTTTCCAAAAACAATTGATAAGAGTGGTAAAATGATAGGGTTCGATTTATACGATTGGACTAGTGGTTTTTTTCCTGGAAACCTTTGGATGGCTGCTGAATATTCTAAAGACAAAACGCTAACAGATAATGCTATAGAGTGGTCTACAAAATTATATCCCTTACAAAATTTTACAGAACACCACGATTTAGGTTTTATGACCTATTGTAGTTTGGGTAATGCTTATAGAATTACAGGGAATAAAATGTATAGAGACATACTAATTCAATCTGCAAAATCACTTAGCACACGTTATAACAAAACCACTAAAAGTATTAAATCATGGAATAAGTTTGATTCTTGGAACAATAATAAATCGTACAATTTTCCTGTTATCATAGACAATTTAATGAATTTAGAATTGCTATTTTTTGCCTCTAAAGAAACAGGCGATACAAGTTTTAAGCATATTGCCATTCAACATGCTTTAACAGCCATGAAAGATCAAATCAGACCAGATTATAGTTCCTTTCATGTAGTATGTTATGATACAATTACAGGCAAAGTAATTGCTAGAGAAACGGCACAAGGGTATTCCGATAATTCAACATGGGCTAGGGGACAGGCTTGGGGTATTTATGGATTTACATTGGCTTACAGAGAAACAAAAGATATTCGGTTTTTAAAAACAGCTATAGGAATGGCTGATTGGTTTTTAAATTCTAAGAGTTTGCCTGCCGATAAAGTTCCCTATTGGGATTTTAATATTGAAGAAGCCGGATATCAACCGGGACCAAGGTCTAAAACCTTTATGGTCACTACAAAACTTCGTGATGTTTCTGCAGCAGCCATTACGGCATCTGCCTTGTTTGAATTAGCAAACTATGCCGGTAATAAAAGTGCCAGTTACAAAGAAAATGCAATTGCTATTTTACATTCATTAGCAAGTGATACCTATAGAAATAAACTAGGTGAGAATGGTAATTTCTTTTTAAAACATAGCGTTGGCAGTATTCCACATGGCGCAGAAATTGACGCACCACTTATCTATGCCGATTACTATTTTTTAGAAGCCTTACTTAGATATAATAAATTTGTAAGTAAGTAATTATTTACGATTTAGTTTAATAATACTTTCTTTATGGTTTATTTGTAAGCCCCAGTATTGATTACTAAAACTTGTTTGTTTAACAGGACTTATTATATCTGTAGCGTTATTTTTATCGCGAATAGTAATTGTTTCTCCAGCACTTGTACTGATGTTAATAGTTGATCTATTATTTTGGTTTACAATTTTAAAATTTGTTATTGATTTATTTGATTGTACAATAATGTTAGCTGCTGCTATATCAGTTTCAATAGTTGCATTCCCTCCTTTTTCACTTGTAACAATAACTATAGTAGTGTTTGCATTTTTTCTCAATGCACTTATAAGGAATGCACCTTCAGCCCTTAAATTTAAAAACGAAACATCTTTCCAATTATCAGGTATAGCAGGAAAGACGCGTATAAGCGGTTCTTGGCTCTGTAATAACATTTCTAACAAACTATTCGTCATGGCATGAGGTGTTTCAAAACAGGGTCCTGCTTCGGCATAAAGGCCATTCACTTCAGCATGTCTATTTAAAAATGTATCTAAATATTGGTAGGCTTTATTTCCATTATTTTTTAATGAAGACATAGAAGAGGCTGCTACATAAGAATATCCCCTAAACTTTTTATTTAATGATTCCCAGTAATTGATGGATTTATTCATCACTTTTGCTGAAGTCGTATCTGTAAATGAAACTTCTCTGTAAGGATATATCATCATTAAATGAGAAAAATGTCTGTGTCCATTTAATAATGGTTTATCTTTTCCAATTAAATAACCAATTTCGGTACTATAATATGGCGTTAGGTGCAATAAAATTTCTTCCCATTTTTTTCTATCTGGGTCATTTAACGATAAGTTTTTATTAGTTGCAATTAGCGTTGTAAGGCCCCATTTTAAGGCAGTTAAACTATAATGTGCATCAATGGCATCTGAATATTCAGGCGAAAAAGAATTTACTAAATGGTAGATACCCTTTTCATCTTTCCATAATAAATGCAATAAGAAATTCACAGACCTTTTAAGCAATGGAAATATGCGATTTTTTAATTCAATGGAATCCTTTGAATACAAGAAATATTTATGGTAATAAAACAATGTCCATGTTAAATTTCCGGGTTCAAATTTTCCATTATCAATTTCATCTTGTGTAACTGGTGAATACAGATCATAAGAAGATATTCTTGCAATGGCAGCAGCATCATTTTGCCATTGCTTTGGCGCATTTTTTATTAAGGTATTACGGTTATTATACAAGGCATCAAATAATGACCTTCCTATTTCTAAATGATTAGATGCAAATACCGATGAATAGGCTAGTTGTGTATTTAAATTCCACCAAATAGCTGGCCATGGCGTTTTGCTTTTAAACCAAGGGCCCATCAAGTCTACCATTGGTTTTCCTGCTCTTGTTGCAGCAGCCATATTATACTGTTCCATCGTATAATAGTTTTGCATTCTAGCATCAGGAACAGAAATCATACTTTTCTCTGAATATTCGTGCCACCATTTACGATGTGTTTGAATGATGGATTTTTCTTTTTTTGCAAAATAACTATTGATATAATTGAAAGCTTCTTTTGTAGCACTTGTTTTAAAATCAATAGCATTTCCAACAGCTAAAACCAAAGTACTGGTGTCGACTTTTTTTATTATTTTATAAACAGTAGCATATCCATCACTAAATAAAAGGGGTTGATAGCAATAATGAATTCCGGCAGAATCTTTTTCTATAAATGGTGGATTATTGGTGTAATCAAATGCAGCTTGTTTTTTTGACTGGGCAGTAATTCTAGGTGAAATACTTTCTTCGGCAATAAATTCCCATAAGGTGTTTTTTTCTTCACCTGTGCCAAATACTCTTACAACAATTACTTCTTCTCCAGTTGGCACAATCGCATAAAAATGAATACTACCAAGAGTTGTGGTGATTGTGCCAGTACTTTCTGCATTGTAGATATCTAATTGCATAGTAGCATTTACAATACTACCTTTTGTATGCAACAACATTTTTCCAATAGGCAATCTCGGTTTTGACAATAGTTGTTCTGAATTCACACTGTCTGGATAATGAGGTCTTTGGTCTGTAACATCTGATCTGCCAATGTCGAAACGAATCGCGTTATCAGATTCTTTATAAATATTAGTGCCTAAACGTCCGTTTCCAAGCAATATTCCTGTGTAATAATTTGTACTAATTGAATCCCAGCGTAGTTGCTGCTCTTGCATAAAACTATTCCAGTTAATTTGAATAGCATTGTTTTGCGCATAGGAATTGATTGATATGAAAGATATAAAAAAGGCTAATGGTGCTGGCGCACGGCTTCGAATGGTTTCTACTTGCTGTACAAATTGGCTGGTGTCAT
>JAPLEL010000194.1 GCA_026391415.1 Bacteroidota bacterium | reverse complement strand
TTATTATCCTCCAATAGAAAAAAGAGCTTTTGACGAAGAAATGAGTCGCCGTTTTTACGGAATTGGTGCTCAACTTAAAGAAGACGAAAGCGGCATTAAAATTGCCAGTGTTCAAACCGGTGGTGCTGCTTGGAAATCGGGAGAGGTTGTTGCCAATGATATTATTATTAAAGTAGCACAAGGCAAAGAAGAACCAGTTGACGTAGCAGGCTATGCAACCGAAGATGCCGTTAAATTAATTCGTGGAAATAAAGGCACAGAAGTTCGATTAACTTTAAAAAAATTAGACGGAACTATTAAGGTAGTTAGTATTATTCGCGACGAAGTGGTATTAGATGAAGGCTTGGTAAGAAGTGCAGTTATTCAAAAAGGTGCTGATAAAATTGGGTACATCTATTTACCAGAATTTTATGCAGATTTTGAACGTGAAAATGGTAACCGTTGCTCAGAAGATGTGGCCAAGGAATTGGTTAAATTAAAAGTAGAGAAAGTTAATGGGGTAGTGTTAGACATCAGAACCAATGGTGGCGGATCTTTATACGAGGTGGTTCAAATGGTAGGACTATTTATTAATCAAGGTCCTGTTGTACAAGTGCGTGACAAAGAAGGAAAATCAAGTAGCTTAAACGATAAGCAAGCGGGTACTGTTTACGATGGTCCATTAGTTGTTATGGTAAATGAATTAAGCGCATCTGCCAGTGAAATTTTTGTAGCAGCCATTCAAGATTATAAAAGAGGAATTATTATTGGTAGTACATCTACTTATGGGAAAGGCACCGTTCAAAAAACGGTTCCTTTTGGTAAGCCAATTGATTTTACAAGTGGCAGAACAGAGTATGGTGCGGTGAAACTAACTTTTCAAAAATATTATCGCATCAATGGCGGATCAGTTCAATTAAAAGGTGTTACCCCCGATGTAATATTGCCTGATGCATATGAGTATTATAAAATTAGAGAGAAAGATAATCCTGCCTCCTTACCTTACGATGAAATAGCTAAAGTGCCTTATCAAACCTGGAACTTGGCTGATTTTTCTGGTGTAATTACAAAAGAAAACGCCAAAATAGCACAAGATAATTCATTCAACCTTTTAAAGAGTAATTTAGAATGGTTGTCTAAAAATGCAGAGCAGCCGGTGAATTTAAATATTGAAAAATACCGTGCCATGCAACAGCAAATAAAAACGACTGTTAATCAAAATAATGCTTTGCAAAAATTAGAAAAAGATCTTAATGTAGATGCAATGGCTGTTGATAAAAATAAGTTCTATAACAATCCTGATAAACAAAAAGGAGAGCGTTATTTAGCTTGGTTGAAGTCAATAAAGACAGACAAAGAATTAGACGAAAGTGTTAAATTAATAGGGGAGATGATTCACCCCGATTTGCAAGTATCAATAAAAAAATAATCCCGCTGTTTAATTGTTTAAGGATTTTAAAGGAGTATAAAAATGGAGCAGGATAATAAATGGTATGCTTTATATACCAAACCAAGATGGGAAAAGAAAATACACACAGTTCTGCTAAGAAAAAAAATAGAGAGCTGGTGCCCTGTTAAAAGAGTTGAAAATCAGTGGAAGGATAGAAAAAAACAGATAGATGAGCCAATATTTAAGTCATATATTTTTGTAAAAATCGATATTAAAAATCGAACAGAGGTTTTAATGACTGATGGTATTTTGAATTTTGTACACTACTTAGGAAAGCCTGCAGTTATTAGAGACGAAGAAATTCAAATCATTAAACAATATCTTTCTGAAAAAGATGCTATTTTAACTTTACAGTCTTTACAAGCATTCGAGGAAACTACTAAAGTTCTAGTAACCTATGGTGTATTTATGGATAAAGTTGGAACGGTCATAAAAAAAGAAAGGAAAAAGATTTATGTTAAACTACAAAGTCTTGGGCAAGTAATGGTGGTAGAATTTCCAATTGATCATCTCGAACCAATGTTCTAGTATTATTGTATTTTCCAATCAATTATTTGGTTAGCCCATTCGTTTCTAAAAGGGGTACTAATCCGTAAATAATTATCGGTATAGCCTTCCATCATGCCGTTCTTTTCAAAATTTTCAAATAATACTTTTCTGTTAGATTGGTAGTGTTGTTCTGTAAAGTATTGGAGTTTTTGGTATGATAAATTTCTAAGAATTTTATTGCGCTCATTTCTTACTGCCATTTGTATAATGGGCTGAATCTCTAATGCTTTAGTAGCGGTTCTTTCTGAATAAGTAAATACATGCAAATAAGAAACGTCTAATTGGTGTAAAAAATCAAATGTTTCTTGAAAATGCTTGTCTGTTTCGCCAGGGAATCCTACAATAACATCTACACCAATAGCGCAATGGGGCATTAATTGCTTGATTAAGTCTACACGCTCTTGGTACAATTCTTTTTGATAACGCCTACGCATGAGTCTTAAAATATCATTACTGCCACTTTGTAGCGGAATATGAAAATGGGGCATAAACTTTTTACTTTTCGATACCCATTCTATTGCTTCATTGGTTAATAAATTGGGTTCAATAGACGAAATTCTATATCGTTCAATTCCTTCTACCTCGTCTAAAGCCTTAATTAATTGAACAAAATCTTCTTCATATTTCAGTTCTCCGTCTGCCCCTTTGCCAAAATCACCCAAGTTTACGCCGGTTAATACAATTTCTTTTACTCCGTCTGCTGCCAGGGTTTTGGCATTGGCAACTACATTGGCAATATTATCACTTCTGCTTTTGCCTCTAGCCATTGGAATGGTACAGAAAGAGCAATTGTAATCGCATCCATCTTGTACTTTTAAAAAGCTTCTAGTACGGTCATTCATAGAAAAGGATGCATTAAAACCTGTTACGGTTTCAATATCACAACTGCATATTTTACTTGCATCTCCCTTAGTTAACTCATTGATATGCTGAATTATATTGAATTTTTCGGAAGCACCTAAAACCAAGTCTACTCCAGGAATGCTAGCTATTTCAGTTGGTTTTAATTGGGCATAACAGCCTGTAATTACAACAAAACTTTCTGGCGATTTACGTTGAATGCGTCGAACAATTTGACGACATTCTTTATCGGCATTATCAGTTACCGAGCAAGTATTAATTACATATACGTCTGCTTGCGCATCAAAATCCTTTTTTTCAAACCCTTCTTGCTCCATCAATCGAGATAAAGTGGAAGTTTCTGAAAAATTTAATTTACATCCCAAAGTATGAAAGGCCACAGATCGCTTCTTTTCCATAGAGGGCCAAAGATAATGCAGGCTAATGAAATACAATTGAGTCAATTAGTATTTGATGGGTCTGTTTGCGCTTAGAGTTTAAGATTTTCTTAAATTAAAGAAAATGCCCCCTGTTTTTTTAGTTTTAGTATTATTAAGGTATGTTTGCGAGTCTTAAAAATCGAAATCAAAATGCAGTTTAAACGGATTAACAATATTGTTGGATGGGCTGTGGCCTTGCTTGCCTGTACCGTCTATGTATTAACCGCAGAATCAGGGGGTAGTTTCTGGGATTGTGGAGAGTTTGTAAGTAGCTGTTTTAAGCTACAAATTCCGCATCCGCCAGGGGCACCTTTATTTGTAATTATGGGTCGTTTATTTATTATTCTTTTTGGAGATAATCCATTAACAGCTGCAAAAGCGGTGAATGTAATGAGCGCATTGGCTAGTGGGTTTACTATTTTATTTTTGTTTTGGACCATCACGCATTTTGCGCGCAAAGTGATGCAATTAAAAACTACTGATAATTTAAGTAGTTATCAAATTTGGTCAATTATGGGCGCCGGTATTGTAGGTGCTTTGGCATATACTTTTTCAGACTCATTTTGGTATAGTGCTGTAGAAGGTGAAGTGTATGCGCTTTCATCTTTTTTCACTGCTATTGTTTTTTGGGCCATCCTTAAATGGGAAAACCATGCCGACGAACCAGGTGCCGATAAATGGATTGTATTTATATTTTTTATGATGGGTCTTTCTATAGGAGTCCATCTACTAAATCTATTAACCATTCCTGCTATTGTAATGGTGTATTATTTCCGCAGGAAAAACACTTTCAATTACGAAAAATTACGTAGTTGGTTTATTCGTATAGTGGGTATAGGTGGTGTTATTGCTTTTATTGGATCATTAGTAATTGCTAGTGGTGAAGCGAATGAAGACCGTGGTTTAACATTAGACCCAACAATGGGTGCCTTGATGATTTTTGGTACCCTTGCTGCCATTGGTTTATTGTTTGCCGTTGAAAAATGGAATAAAGAAAAGAAAGCACATAATGGTGGTACCTATATCTTTTTTGTTATTGGTTGTGTTATTACCGGAATTGTACAAGTAGGCGTAATTCAATATACCGTTAAATTGGCGGGAAGTTTTGATCGTTGGTTTGTAAACGGTTTTGGTTTACCATTCTTTACTGGCTTTGCAACTTTTTTTGTGTTATTAGCGGCCTTAATTGTAGTTGGTTTGAAATTCGCTGCAAAAAAAGACTGGGCTTATTTACGTTTGGGCTTGTGGTCATTGGCATTTATGTTAATGGGCTATAGTACTTATGTAACCACGATGATTCGTAGTAATGCTAATCCAGCTGTGGATATGTATAATGTAGATAATCCAATGAGTTTAGTTGGCTACTTAGGTCGTGAACAATATGGAGATTTTCCATTGATATATGGTCAAAAATTCAATTCTCAACCCGTTGATGTTAAAACCGGCGGAATGAAATATGAAAAAGCAAGAGACAAGTATATTGAAATAGGACCTGATCGTAGATACTTATATCAACCAGAAGAAAAAATGATTTTCCCTAGGGTTTGGGATGCAAGTAACGATCAAAATCACGCAGACTACTATGCTTATTTTTTAAATATTAATCGGTTAAAAGAAGGTGGATATGAGCGTTCTCCTAATCAAGTCGACAACGTGAAGTTTTTTGTTGCCTATCAATTCTATTGGATGTATTTCCGTTATTTTATGTGGAATTTTGCTGGTAAACAAAATGATGTTCAAGGAATGTTTATTGGCAATGTGCGCGATGGTAACTGGATTACAGGTATCCCATTAATTGACAATATGCTTTATGGAGAGCAAAGTACTTTGCCCGATAGTTTAAAAAATAACAAAGCCCATAATACCTTGTTCTTATTGCCTTTTATATTGGGTATGATTGGTTTATTTTACCAATTTAAAAACCGTGGCGATGATGGGATTGTTAACTTTTTAATGTTCTTCTTCACAGGATTTGCTATTGTAATTTACTTAAACCAAGCAGGCTATCAGCCACGTGAACGTGACTATGCTTACGTAGGATCTTTTTATGCATTTGCAGTTTGGATAGGATTGGGAGTATTAAAAGTACGTGACTGGTTTGCTAAATTAGTAACCCAAAATATTGCTGCGGTTTTGGCTGCGCTATTGTGTGTACTTGCTGTTCCAACCTTAATGGCACAACAAGAATGGGACGATCACGACAGAAGCAAAAAAGTATTGTCTCGTGATTTGGCCAAAGATTATTTAGAAAGCTGTGCACCAAATGCCATCTTATTTACTTTTGGCGATAATGATACTTATCCATTATGGTATGCACAAGAAGTAGAAGGAATACGTCAAGATATTCGTGTAATCAATTATAGTTTATTAGGCATCGATTGGTATATTAACCAATTGCGTTATAAAGTAAACCAAAGTGATTCTATTGATGTGATTTGGCAGCCAGACCAAATTGAAGCTGGTAAAAGAGATTATATTGTTTATTCTCCCCGACCAAATATTCCTGAAGACAGGTATTATGATTTATATGATGTAATGAAAAATTATGTTGGTAGTGATGATGCCGATAAATTAGACAATACTCGTGGATCAGAACCTTTAAACAGTTTCCCTGTAAAAAGATTTGCTGTTCCTGTAGACAAGGCTTTGGTAATACAAAACAAAACAGTGAACGCTACTGATAGTGTTGTATCTGAATTGCGTTTTGATGTGCCGAAATCTTCTTTAATGAAGAATGACCTTGCTGTATTAAATATCATTGCTGCTAATAAATGGAAGCGTCCTATTTACTTTACTAATGATCGTTTAGAATTAGGATTTGATCAATTTATACGTAGAGATGGTTTGAGTTATAGAATGGTTCCTGTTCAAAATAGCCGCGTTAATACCGATTGGATGTTGTCTAAAGCATTAAATAATTTTGCTTTTGGGAATGCCAATGTAAAAGGTGTTTATTACGACGAAGAGAATCGCAGACACTTAAATTCTATCCGTAATGCTTATGCAGAATTGGCTATTGACTTAGCCTCTAAAAATAGAAAAGAAGAAGCTCGTAAAGTATTAGATAAAGTAGACCAAATGATGTTGGACGAAAATTTCCCTTATGGTATGGTAAGCCGTGGAAATATGCACAACAAAAATTCACTACTATTCTTAGAAGCTTGTTTAATGGCCGACGATAAAAAATTAGCCGAAAAAGTAATGGCATCTGTTAAAAAAGATTTATTGCAACAAGTGAAATTCTGCAATACACTTTCTGGCGATAAAGCCGATCAGATGGCTGACGAAAAAAGAATGGCTGAAAGTTATTTAAAAGGTTTAGAGCAAATGGAAGCTGTTTATAATCCAAAAATTCAGATTCCAGGTAAGATGATGGCTGCTGATTCAGCGCCCAATTCAGCTGCTCCTAATAAATAAATAGGTTGATATTAGTATCAAACAGCTGGGATGAAAATCTCAGCTGTTTTAGTTAGAACCAATTGCAGAAAGTATTGTTATATTAGTTAGTTATGATAGGACACCGTTTTATTCATTTTGACCCCAATGCAGAGAGCAAATCGAAATTCGAGCAGATACTCGATATTTTTACGCAGCTGCTAACCTATACCAATGGCGATGCCACAGAAGCATTGTCGTGGTTAAACGAGCTTGACAGGCAATATAAATTAACCGATTCTGAATATGGGATGGGGGATTTTATTGATGACCTCAAAGAAAATGGATACATCAATGAAAATCCACAAGATGGTAGTTTTAAAATTACTAGTAAGTCTGAACAAACTATTCGTAAAAAAAGTTTAGAAGAAATTTTTGGCAAACTTAAAAAAACTAAACAAGGCAATCACCAAACCTTTAAACTAGGTCAGGGCGATGAAGTAAATCCTGATACAAGGCCTTTTCAGTTTGGAGATACACTAGAACAAATAGATTTTACAGAAAGTATCAGAAATGCACAAATCAATCATGGGGTAGAAAACTTTTCTATGCACGAAGATGATTTACATATTCGAGAAAGCGATTTTAAAACGCAAACCTCTACCGTATTAATGATTGATATTTCGCATTCAATGATTTTATATGGCGAAGACAGAATCACGCCAGCTAAAAAAGTTGCGATGGCACTCAGCGAATTAATCACTACGCGCTACCCCAAAGACACACTTGATATTGTAGTATTTGGAAACGATGCTTGGAGTATTGAAATTAAAGACCTTCCTTATTTACAAGTTGGTCCTTATCATACCAATACTGTTGCAGGGCTTGAACTTGCCATGGATTTATTGCGCCGACGTAAAAATCCTAACAAACAAATTTTTATGATCACAGATGGTAAACCCACCTGTTTAAAAATTGGCAAAAAATATTATAAGAATAGTTTTGGATTAGACCGTAAAGTTGTTAATCGTTGCATCAACTTAGCGGCACAGTGCAAAAAATTAAAAATTCCTATTACTACTTTTATGATTGCTTCTGATCCTTATTTACAAAAGTTTGTACAGGAATTTACCGAAACCAATAATGGAAAAGCATTCTTTGCTTCGCTCGATAAATTGGGTGCTTTTATTTTTAAGGACTTTGAAAGTGGCAAAAGAAAAACTGTTTTTTAATTTCATTCAATGACTACATCTACAATAAATATGGACATAAAAAAAATACAAACCCTCGGTCAATTAATTAAAGCTGGTTACAAGTCTAAATCTGTGAAAGAAGAAATCAGAGACAATCTGATTATAAAAATGCAGCAAAAAGAAAATCCGTTTACAGGAATTATGGGTTACGAGGATACCGTTATTCCAGATACTGAACGTGCTATTTTAAGCCGACACAATATTTTGTTTCTAGGACTTCGTGGTCAAGCAAAAACCAGAATGGCTAGGCAGATGGTGGATTTATTAGACGAATATATTCCTACTATAGCAGGTAGTGAAGTAAACGACGATCCATTGCATCCATTAAGCAAATACGCAAAGGAACTAGTGGCTACTTTAGGAAAAGATACCCCCATTCATTGGGTGAACAGGTCTGAACGTTATGGCGAAAAATTAGCCACACCCGATGTAAGTGTGGCAGATTTGATAGGGGATATAGATCCTATTAAAGCAGCAAATTTAAAATTGAGTTTTTCCGACGAAGAAGTAATTCACTATGGCATTATTCCTAGAAGCAATCGTGGAATATTTGTAATTAATGAATTGCCAGATTTACAAGCAAGAATTCAAGTGGCATTATTTAATATTTTACAAGAAGGTGATATTCAAATACGCGGATTTAAAATTAGAATGCCTTTAGATATTTTATTTGTTTTTACAGCTAACCCCGAAGACTATACCAATCGAGGAAGTATTGTAACACCTTTAAAAGATAGAATTCAAAGCCAAATATTAACCCATTATCCAAAAGACATTGAAACATCTTTGGCCATTACAGAGCAGGAAGCCTCTTTATTAGACGCGCAAAAAGCGCGCGTAACCATTAGTGATTTGATTAAAAGATTGGTGGAACAAATTGCTTTTGAAGCAAGAAATAATGAATATGTAGACAAAAAGAGTGGCGTTAGTGCTAGGTTAACAATTGCCGCATTTGAAAATGCAGTAAGTAGTGCCGAACGCAGAGCCATCATTCATAACGAGGCCAAAACGCAAGTTTGGATTAGTGATTTGCAAGGAATTATTCCTGCCATTACTGGTAAGATTGAATTAGTATACGAAGGAGAACAAGAAGGTCCTTATCAAGTGGCAGTGCAATTATTAGACAAGTCAATTCGTTCGCAATTTGTACACTATTTTCCCAACCCCGATCAGGTTAAAAAGAAAAGAAGCACAAGTAAAAAACCAATAGAGGAAAAAGAAGTTGAGAATCCTTATAAATCAATTATTCGTTGGTTCGATGGCGGTAAACAACTCGATTTATTATTAGATATGAAAGACGCCGATAAAATTGCGGCACTCTATCAAGTAGATGGATTATATGCTTTTGTAAAGAAATATTTTCCGTTAGCTAATGAACAAGAGTCTGCTATGTTAATGGAATTTGTATTACACGGGTTGTCGGCTTACTCTATGATTAGTAAAAAGAATATTGAAGGTAGAATTGAATTCAAAGATTTGATGGGAAGTATGCTAAACTTAGGTTCTATTGATACAGGGAACGACGATGAATTTAATGAAGCAGATTTTAGATAAGTATATATGCTGATATAAAAGAAATTTTATATCAGCTCTTTTAACTTTTCAACTACCATATCAATTTCTTCCTTTGTATTGTGTTTGCTAAAAGAGAAGCGAACAGTTACTTGATTAGAATTATTATTAAGGGCACGAATCACATGAGATCCTTGATCGGCGCCACTTGTGCAAGCACTTCCGCCACTAACGCAAATATGGTTAATGTCCATGTTAAAAAGTATCATTTCGCTTTTTTCAGTTTTAGGAAAATTTACACTTAATACCGCGTACAAACTTTTTCCTAGTATATCGCCATTAAAACTGCAGCCAGAAATAGTTGCAGTAATACTATCTACCATGTATTTTTTTAAGCCTAAAATATAATTGTGCTCTGTTTCAAAGTTTGCAGTAGCTAATTCTAATGCTTTTCCAAATCCAACAATGCCGTATACATTTTCTGTACCAGCGCGCATATTTCTTTCTTGGCTTCCTCCATTAATAAAGGGTTTTATTTTGATATTCTGGTTAATATACAATATGCCAATTCCTTTGGGTCCATGAAATTTATGCGCAGATCCTGTAATAAAATGAACAGGTGTGTTTTTTAAATCAAATGGAAAATGACCAACAGTTTGAACAGTATCACTATGAAAAATGGCCCCATATTTACTGCACAATAAACCAATTTCATGAAGGTCAATCATATTGCCAATTTCATTGTTGGCATGCATTAAACTAACCAAACATTTTTCTTTACTTTCTTGTAATAATAATTCAAGGTGCGTTAAATCTATATGTCCATTTGGTAAAATGTTTACAAAGCTCAATGCAGCTTCTTTATTATTATGTAAGAATTCAACGGTATGCGTAGTAGCGTGGTGTTCAATTACTGAAGAAATGATATGTTTACAACCTAAGTCTCTAACAGCTGCAGTGATGGCTGTGTTGCTACTCTCTGTACCGCCACTTGTAAAAAAAATCTCAGACGGATGCGCTCCTAATAATTTGGCTACAGATTTCCTAGCATTCTCTATACCCATTCTACTTTCTCTACCATAACTATAAATAGAAGAGGCGTTGCCATAATTAGTAGTCAGGTATGGCATCATTGCCAATAACACTTCTGAGTCTAGTGCAGTGGTAGCAGCATTGTCTAGATAAATTCTTTCCATATTCTAATTAAATAGTATCTTCAATATCAGCATGTTACAAATAACAATCTAGTGAATTTACTACAATTATTGCACTTCGTTTATATCTTGCATTAAACGTTTTGCAATATTTGCTGCAGTTGTTTGAAAATTACTTTCTGCGTAAATACGAATAATTGGCTCGGTATTACTTGGTCTTAAATGCACCCAATCATTATCAAATTCAATTTTTAATCCATCAATTGTGTTAATTGGTTGTTTTTTGTACTTGTGTTTAATGGCGGTGAAAATTTTATTTAAGTCAACACCATCGTTTAATGCTATTTTATTTTTGCTGATAAAATAATCAGGATAACTATTGCGTAATTGTTTGGCAGTTTTTTTCTCTTTGGCTAAATGCGTTAAAAAAAGTGCAATACCAATTAAAGCATCTCTTCCATAATGTAAGTCTGGAACAATAATGCCTCCATTTCCTTCTCCACCAATTACTGCATTCACTTCTTTCATTTTATTTACCACATTCACTTCCCCAACTGCACTAGGGTAATATTCGCCACCATTTTTTTCAGTCACATCTTTTAATGCACGAGTAGACGATAAATTACTTACGGTATTGCCTTTTCGGTGTTGTAATATATAATCAGCAACAGCTACAAGGGTATATTCTTCGCCAAATAAACTGCCGTCTTCACAAACAAAACAAAGCCTATCAACATCAGGATCTACTGCAATACCTAAGTCGGCATTTTGTCGATTCACTTCATTGCATAGTTGGTTCAAATGTTCTGGTAATGGTTCTGGATTGTGTGCAAACTGTCCATTTACTTCGGCATTTAATACCAATATTTTTTCTACACCTAGTGCTGTAAGTAAAGCGGGAACTGCTGTAGCTCCCGTACTATTGATAGCATCTAATACAATATTAAAATCGGCTGCTTTTATGGCATCTTTGTCAACAAGTGGATAATTAACTACTAAATCAATATGTTGGTTAAGGGCCTCGTTATTAATGCTGTAGCTACCTAATTCGTCTACGCCAGAAAATTCAAAATCTTCTGCAGCGGCAATATCTAAAATTATTGCACCATCTTCTCCACTAATAAACTCTCCTTTATGGTTTAATAATTTTAATGCATTCCATTCTTTTGGATTATGGCTTGCAGTTAAAATAATTCCCCCGTTTGCTTTTTCAAAAACAACAGCCATTTCAACTGTTGGTGTAGTGCTTAGACCTAAGTCAATTACATCTATACCTAATGCGTTGAGGGTGCTAACTACCAAGCGTTGAACGAGTTCTCCGCTAATACGACCGTCTCTGCCAATAACAACTTTATTTTTTTGATCACCACCTAATGCAACTGTTTGTGATTTCATCCATGTGCCATACGCTGCAGTAAATCGAACAACGTCTATTGGGCTTAAAGTGTCACCTGGTTTTCCACCAATTGTGCCTCTAATGCCAGAAATACTCTTAATTAATGCCATTAAAATCTGATTTTTGCTCGGCGCAAATGTAATTCAAATATTTTTGTTTGCTTGCGAATCCTATTTTTGTAGTCTTAATTATTGGTTTATGCAGCAGGCTTGGTTTAAAGATTGGTTCAATTCGCATTATTATCACTTATTGTACCAACACAGAGATGAGGAAGAAGCCAATAGCTTTATCCAACAGTTAATATCCTATTTACAACCAAATTTGGGCGCTACTATGTTAGATGTAGCTTGCGGAAAAGGACGTCATAGTAAGGCTTTAGCCGAAATGGGATACAATGTTACAGGAATAGACTTGTCTGAGGAGTCCATTATTGAAGCCAAGTTAGATGAATCTGAGGTGCTGCACTTTTATCAACACGATATGCGGCTACCTTTTTGGATTAATTATTATGATTTTGCCTTTAATTTCTTTACCAGCTTTGGCTATTTTAGAACAAGAAGGGAGCATGACAACGCTTTTAGAACAATTGCACAAAGTTTAAAACCTGGCGGTGTTTTTGTTATTGATTATTTAAATATTGCTTTCGCCGAAAATGCAGAAGAATCCTTGGCAACGCATCAAATAGAAGATATTCATTTTCATATTAGCAAATGGAATGACGAAAGTCATTTTTTTAAACAAATTCAAATTACAGATGCTACCAATATTGAACCGAAGAATTTATATACTGAAAGGGTGGCTAAATTTAGTTTGAAAGATTTTACAGAAATGTTAGAACACCAACAAATGGAGGTGCAAGAAGTTTTTGGCAATTATTCCTTGGAAGCTTATGGCGAACAATATTCTCCACGTTTAATTATTGTTGCTAAAAAGTTGGGTTAACTACTTTTTGTATTTGATAATAATTGATTTGTTTATATTTAATGTATCCTATTTAAATGAATTAGTCAGATGAATATTGTACAACAATGTTGGGAATTTATTAATACTTGGGATAGATATTTGTTTTTAAAAATAAATAGAAGTTGGACCAATTCTTTTTTAGACGCAGTTTTACCCTGGTGGCGTGATGCCAATACTTGGACACCCTTATACCTTTTTTTAATTCTTTTTGTTGTTATTAACAGTAAAAAGCAGGCTTTTTTTTGGATTTTGGCTGCTATTTGCACATTAGTTTTAACCGATCAAATTAGCAGCAGTTTGGTAAAGCCTTTTTTTGGGAGGTTAAGGCCTTGTAGTGATCCTTCATTGATTAATCAGGTTCGACTTTTGCTGCCTAATTGTTCTGGTGGATATAGTTTTACATCTTCTCACGCTACCAATCATTTTGGCTTTGCAGCATTTGTATTTGTAACACTAAAACCAATAATAAAAAATTGGGGATACTTGTTTTTTTTATGGGCAGCAACCATCAGTTTTTCACAGGTGTATGTTGGCGTTCATTATCCATTAGATATTCTATCGGGTGCAATTTTAGGTTTGCTAATAGGATACACAATAGCCTATTTTTTTAATCGAACTATTGGAACGATGCATATAGAACCTAAGAATACGAGTATATGATATCTAAGCGTTTATTTTATTCTATTTTGTTTTTAAGTTTTATTACTTGCTTAACGGGTATGATATTAATTCCACTCATGGATATTGATGCGGCACAGTATGCTTCTATTAGTAGAGAAATGTTAGAAAGAAAATCTTACCTACAATTTTATGATATTGGAGCCGATTATTTAGACAAGCCACCGATGTTGTTTTGGCTATCGGCACTGAGTTTAAAATTATTTGGTATTCATGATTGGGCTTATCGATTACCCTCATTTGGATTTGCTATTTTGGCTGTGTATGCTACTTATCAATTTACCTTATTATATTACAATAAAACAACCGCTCAATTAGCAGCAATTGTGTTGGCTACTTCGCAAGCCTTATTTTTAATTACGCACGATGTTCGATGCGATACTATGCTAATGGGTTGGGTAATGC
>JAPLEL010000125.1:15089-24806 GCA_026391415.1 Bacteroidota bacterium | reverse complement strand
ATGGTGGATTGCAAGCAAGGGCTGTAACACGTGATTTAGACTGGGGTATAAAAGTGCCCTTAGCAGAAGCCGAAGGAAAAGTATTATATGTTTGGTTTGACGCCCCTATTGGTTATATCAGTGCTACCAAACAATGGGCAATAGACAACAATAAAGATTGGAAGCCTTATTGGCAAAGCAAAGACACTAAATTGGTGCACTTTATTGGTAAAGATAATATTGTGTTCCATTGTATTATTTTTCCAGTGATGCTCAAATTGCACGGCGATATTTTACCCGATAATGTGCCGGCTAATGAGTTTATGAATTTAGAAGGCGATAAAATGAGTACTAGTAGAAACTGGAAACTCGAAATGCAAGACTATATTGACGATTTCATAAATAAAGAAAATGGCGGACCACAACTAGCAGATGCACTACGTTATTACTTAACACAAATTGCGCCAGAAACAAAAGACAGTGAATTTACTTGGAAAGGTTTTCAAGATGCCAACAATAGTGAACTTGTAAATATTTTTGGGAATTTTATTAATCGAGCCCTTGTATTAATGCACAAATTATGCAAAAGCAAAGTGCCACTTTTACACGCTGATTTATTAGATGAATTAGACAAAGCAACCATTGCAGAAATTAGTACTGCTACAAAAAAAGTTGAAAGCTCACTGGAGCAATATAAGTTTCGTGACGCCTTATTTGAAGTAATTAATTTGGCAAGAACTGGCAATCAGTATATGCAAAAGAAAGAGCCTTGGATCCTTGCCAAACAAGTAGATGCAAATGGTGTAATAACTGCAGAGGCTCAACAACAAATTGAAACCTGTTTACATATCTGTTTGCAAATATGTGCCAACCTTGCCATATTGGTAAACCCTTTTTTACCATTCACAGCCAATAAAATTTGCTACTTATTAAAAGTGGTTAATAAAATATTGGACTGGGAAAATGCAGGACAATTAAATTTACTCCGAGTAGGTTATACCCTTCGACCTCCGGAACTTTTGTTTAGAAAGATTGAAGATACAGAAGTTGCTTACCAAATAGAAAAATTACAGAAAGCCTTGGAAACATCTAAACAAGAAACTGCAGCGATACCAGAAATGGCAGCAGAAAAAACAACTACCCCTTTAAAGCCTGAAATTGTATTTGACGATTTTGCAAAAATTGATTTGCGCGTGGGCACCATTGTTAGTGCCGAAAAAGTGGAGAAAGCCGATAAGCTTTTAAAACTTGAAGTAGACCTTGGATTTGAAACTAGAACCATTGTATCTGGGATTGCCATGCATTTTAATCCGGCAGATATTGTTGGAAAACAAGTAACCGTTGTAGTGAATTTAGCCCCTCGTAAAATGCGTGGGATTGAAAGCAATGGAATGATTTTAATGGCAGAAGATGCAAGTGGAAAATTACACTTCATTAATCCTGAAACCAATATTGGCACAGGATCTTCGATTAGTTAAATAACCTCAGTTACTATACAAAAAAGAGCGGCGCATTCAAATGAATACGCCGCTCTTTTTTGTATGCTATAGTAATTATGCTTTATCGAAACTCAAACATTCTTTCAACTCTCTGTCGGAATAAGCATATCCATATTGTTTTAAAACATCATCAGGAACACCGTTCCATTGGTTGGGCACATTACCCATGTAACCAATATCTTTTCCACCAATTTCAGAAGTATAAAATCCTGTAGAAACAAGGTCGCGCATTAGGTTAAAAAATGCAACCCCTTGTTTTACATCTGGCTTTGCTTTTTCTGGATAAGCAATGGCATCAACCATTTCAATTTGTTGTTGTTTAGTAGCGTCAACAAATGTTTTGTTGAAACGTTTAAAACATTGCATATCTAACCAACGCAATCCACCTTGCATAGGCACTTGGTGCTCTGGCATGTCCTTTACAATAAACTCAATAAACTCTGGCACTTTAGCATCGGATGCACTACCACTAATTTTATCTTTCGGAATAATAATATCTCCCAACAAAGTAATGGTAGCCATTTCGTGTGCATTAAAAAAATTAGGTAGCGCACTGAGTTTTTTAGCAGCATCTTTTTCTTCTTGCATGCGGTCCATATCAAGGGTTGCATCTGCAGAGGCGGCAATTGCTTTTTTATCGCTTGGCTTACAGGATTCTACCAATACCCCTGTTGCCATTGAACCTACTAATAAAGCTTTGATTGAATTTCTTCTATCCATAAAATTTATTTTGTCCTTTTTAAATCAAGGGTATTTTAAATATTTTGTTTTTTCAACTCTTCAATAATAAATTCCGATGTGCGCATAGACAAAGCCAAAATTGTCCAAGTAATATTTTTATCTGCTTGAGATACAAACTGGCTACCATCTACACAAAACAAAGTTTTACAATCATGCGCTTGGCTCCATTTATTTAGGGCGGATGATTTTTTATCATTCCCCATTCTTACAGTACCTGCTTCATGAATAATATTGCCAGGATTATTTAATCCGTATTTGTTTTTTTCTGTATCGTCTCCACCCCAAGTAATAATGGCACCCATATTATGCATTATTTCTTTAAAGGTTTCTTTCATGTGTTTGGCTTGCTTTATTTCGTAATCGGAGTGTTTGGCATGAAAGCGCAATACTGGAATACCAAATTTATCAACCACATTAGGATCAATTTCGCAATAATTATGAATGTTTGCTACGGCTTCACCCCTTCCTGCCATACCAACACCAGCTCCGTAGAAAAAGCGATTGTCTTCTTTTAAAGACTCACCATATCCACCTGCGTCTTTGGTTTTTCCATTCACTGCAAATTTTCCATTTTGACCTTGCATACCCATGCCAAATCCATACGCTGGTTGGCCCATGCCTCCCCAATATTCTATATGGTATCCTCGAGGGAAATCTAATTTTTTATTGTCTAACCACCATGGTGTGTACACGTGCATTCCACCTACACCGTCTTCGTTGTAACGCTTACGGCCAAAGAGTTGTGGCAATACACCACCCATTGCGGCACCTGTTGAATCGTGCAAATATTTACCTACTACATTGCTGTCATTTGCCAATCCATTAGGATGACGAGTAGATTTAGAATTCAATAATAAACGAGCCGTTTCGCAAGTACTTGCAGCAAGTATTACTACTTTCCCAGTCACTTGGTATTCCATTCCATCCATCTTATCTACAAAAGAAATTCCAGTTGCCAATCCTTCTGCATTGGTAATTACTTCACGCGCCATGGCATTGGTAATTACATCAATATTTCCGGTAAGAATTGCAGGTTTAATTAATACAGAAGAAGAAGAAAAATCGGCATATACTTTACAACTTCTACCACACTGTGCACAAAAGAAACAAGCACCTCTATCGTCATTAATTTTTTTGGTTAAAATTGACAACCTCGATGGAATTACGGGAACTCCTAAACCTGTTGCCGATTTTTTAATCATCAATTCGTGTAAACGCGGTTTAGGCGCTGGTAAAAAAATACCATCCGGATCATTGGGTAATCCTTCATTCGAACCAAATACCCCAATTAATTTATCAATTTTATCATAGTATGGTTTAATGTCATCATAACTAATTGGCCAGTCATCCCCTAGTCCATCAACACTTCTTCTTTTAAAATCTTTTGGGCCAAAACGCAATGAGATTCTACCCCAGTGATTGGTTCTTCCTCCAATCATTCTTGCGCGCCACCAATCCCACTTGTCACTACCTTCCTTCATGGTATAAGGCTCTCCATCAATCTCCCAACCCCAATAGCAACCATCAAATTCACCAAAGGGGCGAAACTTGGTGCTAGCACCTCTTCTGGGAGAATCCCAAGGATTTTTTAATTGAGACGAATTGATAGCAGGATCATAACTAGGCCCTGCTTCAATTAAACAAACTTTTAAACCTGCACGTGATAAGGTATAAGCAGCCATGCCACCACCAGCGCCTGAACCTACTATTACAGCGTCATATTTTTTTGGCTGTTTTTTAATTTGAAGATCTCCCATAATTCAATTGAATTTTATTAATTCATAAACGAGTATGAATGTACCATTTTTACAGAAATTTTTAAAAAATATTTGTTAAATAAAAAAGAAAACCGCCCCGGATTAATGGAGCGGTTCTGTAACCTGGTACGGTTTAAAAACTATGGCTAAAACATTGCTGTTATGAACCCGATTTTGATTAACTTGTATTAACTACAACCCATGCTGTTTCCACAATTCAAACATTTGTAGCAAGTACCACTACGAATGGTGATGTGTCCACAAGTATTACAAGATGGCGCATCACTCTGCATATTTTTTGCAGCTTGATTTACAGCGTCCATTCCATACTCGCCTTTAGCTACCAATCTTTCAACTTTATCAGCAGCAACTGGTGTTGGAGCAAGAGTAGTTTGTGCTATAGCAGTGGGTGCTGTTACACGAATACTACTCAATTCAGGCTTTCCCAAAAAAGTGGTTTCTCCCTCCTCTTCACCTGTATTGCCTACTTGTGGTTTGTCTAGTACATGTACTAAATCTGTTCTGTTTAAATATTCGTATGCTAAAGCCCTGAATACAAAATCAACTAAAGAAGTAGTGGTTTTAATATTTGGATGGTCTACCATTCCAGCTGGTTCGAACTTGGTAAACACAAATTTCTCCACAAATTCTTCTAACGGAACACCGTATTGTAATCCTACTGAAATGGCTATAGCAAAACAGTTCATTAAACTACGTAGGGTAGATCCTTCTTTGGCAAGATCAATAAATATTTCGCCTAAAGTTCCATCTTGGTATTCGCCTGTTCTTAAAAATAATACTTGTCCGTTGATTTTTGCTTTTTGCGTAAAGCCTCTGCGCTTAGCCGGTAGTGCTTTTCTTTCTACGATTCTAGAAAGCGCACGCTTCAATTGTGTATCAGAAGAAGCCTGCATACGCTTGGTTACTTCGTCTAACAATTCTTCAACGGTTAATTTACCAAGATCAACAATATTACTCTCTGCACCTACAATAGCTGATTCTTCTGTTATTGCATCTTCTGTTTTTTCTTTTTTGTCGGATTTGGTACTCAAAGGTTGGCTCAATTTAGATCCATCACGATACAATGCATTGGCTTTTAATCCAAGGCTCCAACTCAAAAGATAACAGTCTGCAATTTCTTCCACTTTTGCTTCATGAGGCAAATTGATGGTTTTAGAAATAGCGCCACTTAAGAATGGTTGACAAGCAGCCATCATTTTAATATGACCATGTGCATGAATATAACGCTCTCCTTTTTTACCACATTTATTAGCGCAATCAAATACTGGCAAATGCGCAGGATTCAATAACGGCGCTCCTTCAATGGTCATGGTTCCGCAAACATAATCGTTCGCAGCATCAATTTGCTCATCGGTAAATCCTATGGCTTCTAATAAATTGAAACTCCAGTCGCTGTATACTTCTTCGCTAAAACCTAAGCGCTGCATACATTCGTCGCCTAGCGTGAAACGGTTAAATATAAATCCAATTTCAAAAGCCGCTGGTGCAACTGAATTTAATTTTTCAATTTCAGCAAGCGTGAATCCTTTTTCAGATAAAGATTGGTTATTAATAAAAGGTGCTTTTTTGAAACTTGCTGCACCTACTGCGTATTGCTCAATAGCCAATGCTTCTTCTGGGGTATAGTTTAAATTTTTAAGCGCTGCCGGAACAGATTGGTTAATGATTTTAAAATAACCGCCACCAGATAATTTTTTAAACTTCACTAATGCAAAGTCTGGTTCAACGCCTGTTGTATCGCAGTCCATAACCAACCCAATAGTTCCTGTTGGAGCAATTACAGTGGTTTGTGCATTGCGGTAGCCATATTTTTCACCCATTTGAACTGCATCATCCCAAGCTTTGGTAGCAGATTTCAATAAATAATCTGGACAATATTTTGCGTTAATTCCTACTGGTTTTACACTTAAAGCTTCATACGCTTCGTTAGCATCGTAAGCTGCTGCACGATGGTTACGCATTACACGCAACATATCGGCTTTATTTTCTTCGTATCTAGGGAATGCGCCTAAAAACTCAGCCATTTCTGCTGATGTTTTGTAAGCAATCCCCGTCATGATTGCAGTGATTGCACCAGCAATACCGCGTGCTTCTTCGCTATCATAAGGAATACCACTCACCATTAACATAGATCCAAGGTTAGCAAACCCTAAACCAAGTGTGCGATAGTCATAACTTAACTCAGCTACTTCTTTTGAAGGGAACTGCGCCATCAATACAGATATCTCCAATACGGTGGTCCATAAACGACAAGTATATTCGAAACCAGCAACATCAAAAATATTTGTTTTTGTATCGAAGAACTTCATCAAATTGGCTGATGCCAAATTACAGGCAGTATTGTCTAAGAACATATATTCCGAGCAAGGATTCGATGCGTTGATGCGACCTCCTTGTGGACAGGTATGCCACTCGTTAATAGTAGTATCGTATTGTGTTCCAGGATCTGCACAACTCCAAGCAGCATAAGCAATTTGATCCCAAACATCTTTTGCTGGAATTTTTTTCATTACACGTCCGTCGGTACGCGCTTTCAATTCCCAGTCTCCACCTTCCTCTAGTACTTTAAAGAATTCGTTTGGAATACGGATAGAGTTGTTTGAGTTTTGTCCTGCAACGGTCATGTATGCTTCGCCTTCGTAGCTGTTGTCGTAACCTGCAGCAACTAGTGCGGCAACTTTTTTCTCTTCGCCAACTTTCCAGTTGATAAATTCCATGATTTCTGGATGGTCTAAATCTAAGCAAACCATTTTGGCAGCACGACGTGTTGTTCCACCACTTTTGATAGCACCAGCAGCACGGTCTCCAATTTTTAAGAAACTCATCAAGCCACTAGAAGTTCCACCACCACTTAGTTTTTCGCCACCACCACGGATTTGAGAAAAATTTGTTCCAACACCTGAACCATATTTAAAGATTCTGGCTTCACGAACCCAAAGATCCATGATACCGCCATCATTCACTAACTCATCTGTTACGCTTAAAATAAAACAAGCATGCGGCTGAGGTCGCTCATAGGCATTGGCAGATTTTTTTAATTGGGCGTCTTTGGGATCAACATAATAGTGTCCTTGTGGTTTACCGGTAATACCGTAACTCTCGTGTAGTCCTGTATTAAACCATTGTGGTGAGTTTGGAACACAAGACTGGTTTAAGATGCTAAACGCTAACTCGTCGTAAAATACTTGTGCGTCGTTTTTTGTTGCAAAATAGCCATAACGTTCGCCCCAAACGCGCCAACAATTAGCCATACGATGTGCCACTTGTTTAACACTAGTTTCTCTTCCAACAGATCCATCGGCTTGAGGCACACCTGCTTTACGAAAATATTTTTGTGCAATGATATCTGTTGCAATTTGGCTCCACTGTTTGGGAACTTCAACATTGTTCATTTCAAAAACCTTTTCTCCATTAGGATTTTTAATGATACTATCACGGTAGTCATATTCAAACATGTCGTATGGGCTGACACCTTTTTTGGTGAAACGACGATCAAATTGTAAGCCCTTTTTAGGAAGAGTAGCCATATTGCGGTGTTATAATTTTTTGATGATTTTTAATCCTCGCTTAGTAAATTCTTAAGCGGTAAACGAAAATATCTTAACAGCGTCAGAATTCAAGACGCGAAATATTAACAGGTTGTGGATAAGGAATGTGCAAAATCCCATACGTCCAATCAGGATTGAATTTGAGGAAATTTCCACAGGTGTAGAAAAGATTATTAGTAAAAATAACTTGCCATTTCAACTAAATTGTGTAATTAAGGTTGATGTAACAATTTATATTACAAGGATGTAGTTGAATCGTTACAAATTGGCCCTAATTTCATAGAATTAAAGACATTTTAGAAACATATTGGCAATAAACGGTTTTAACAAAAAGTTTTTTGCATTTTTGCAACCACATAATTATTTCAACGCTGCAATGAAACAAACCATTTATTACCAATTTCTGGAGAAAAAAAAACAGGGAAAGAAATCTTTCGCCGTGTTAATTGACCCAGATAAGGTAAATACGGGAAATATTTTAGCACTAGTTGAGTTGGCTATTACAGCAAAAGTTGACTATTTTTTTGTAGGAGGAAGTTTGGTAATATCTAGTCATTTAGACGAATGCATTCAACAAATAAAAGCAAGTTGCACTATTCCTGTGATTTTATTTCCAGGATCCCCTTCTCAAGTAAGTCCCTTTGCTGATGCGCTTTTGTACTTGTCCTTAATTTCTGGAAGGAACCCAGAATTGTTAATTGGGCAACACGTCATTAGCGCGCCTTTTGTTCGAAAATCAGGATTAGAAATTATGCCTACTGGTTATATGGTGATTGACGGCGGAGCTCCTACCACTGTTTCTTATATTTCTAATGCGTCTCCTATTCCTGCAGATAAAAACGAAATTGCTATGTGCACTGCCATGGCAGGTGAAATGCTTGGTATGAAATTAATTTATATGGACGCTGGCAGTGGGGCTAAAACGCCTATTACAGATGCTATGATTGCAAAAGTGTCTGAGTGTATTGAAATCCCTTTAATTGTTGGCGGAGGCATTACAACGCCTGAAAAAGCCTATTTAAATTGCAAGGCAGGTGCAGATATCATTGTAGTTGGAAATGCCATTGAAAAAGACCCTAATTTAATTACTGAAATGGCCGCTGCCATTCATAGTATTGCAGTTAATGCATAAAAAAAGCTTGCCAATACCTGAATACTAGCAAGCTTTCTTGTAAAATTTAATACTATTTTAATCCTGCAACATTTACACGAGACGGCGTTTCTTTTCCACTAATAATTCCTTTAGAACTTAATGCAATTGCCTTAATAATCATGGCCATATTTTCCATATCTAAAGTGCCTATTTCATCACTTACTTTGTGGTAATTTGGTTCGCTATCCATTTTTGAAGTAGAGATGGTATGTGCTGGAACACCAAGCCTAGCAAGGGTTGCGTTGTCTGAACGATAAAATAAATTTTGATCGGTATAAGGGTCTGGATAAAAATTAAAACCTGTTCCTTCTAAATTATTTTGCAAGATTTTCCCCATATCTGTTTTTTCAAATCCGGTGATATAGGCAGAATTTTTTCCCCATTTACTTTCTGTTCCTATCATTTCAATATTAAACATGGCCATCACTTGATCGGGGTTAAACTGACGTGAACAATACTGTGCCCCAAAGCCTCCTACTTCTTCTGCGGTAAATGCAACAAAAACTAGGGTACGTTCATTATCATTTTTTGCTTTAAAATATTTAGCCAGCATTATCATAGCAGTAGTGCCTGCTGCATCATCATTAGCGCCGTTATAAATTGAATCATTATTTACTGCTTTACCAATTCCTAAATGGTCGTAATGGCCAGAGAATAACACATATTCGTTAAGTTTTGATTTGCCAGGTATAATGCCAATAACATTCGCTAATTTCTGCTCAACAAACTCGTGTTTAGCAGTAATAGCAAAGGTTTTGGGCTGTTGTGTTCCTAAAACAAACACTACACTATTGTTGGCTTTAAACATCTGGCGTTTAAGACTAGTAAGTCTGCCAAAATTCTTAGCCATTGAAGTGTCTATGAGTACAATTAAATTCTTGCCAGATTGTACAAACTTATTTGCCTCAGAAAACAAATTAGCACCAGCTGCAATGGTTGTTATATCGTAGCCGCTTTTTTCTGTGATAGTTAGGTCTGCCTGACAAGTTATAACCACCACATCTTTGGTATCAATGACT
>JAPLEL010000125.1:0-14982 GCA_026391415.1 Bacteroidota bacterium | reverse complement strand
TCAATGACTTGATCGTTGATACTAGCTGTAAGCGAAATAAATTTAGGCTTAACCAAGGCAAACTCTTGTAAATAAGTGTTGCTATTTTTCCAGGTTTGCAATCCTGTATTTTTAAACTCCTCACTAATAAATGCTGCCGCTTTTTCAATACCTGGCGTAAAGGTTCTACGTCCTTGCATATCATCGGCAGAGAGTGTTTTTTCAATACGTTCCACTTCTTTAGCATTGACAATTTTATTGATGTCTTGTGCGCCAACAAAGAATACCATCATACAACTAATGGCTACAAATAATTTTTTCATAGTGTGTTTTATTATTTTAGCGATAAAAAAAATAGGCGAGCATTTCGGTTCGCCTATTTACTATTTTTTATTGTGTTAATTTTATTGTTAAAGCAAGTTACTACAAACTCATCATTTCTTTAAACTTGACTGTTTGTCTTCTGCTCACTTCTACTTTTTCACCACCTTTTAAATCCACTAGCAAACCGCCATTAAAGTAGGGCTCTATTTTTTCAATCCACCGTAAATTGATGATGTGCTTTCTATTTGCTCTAAAAAACATTCGATCATCTAAACGTTCTTCTAATGCATTCAATGATTTTAAAATCAAGGGCTTATTGGTTCCAAAGAAAACTTTGGCATAATTACCTACACTTTCAAACAATCGAATCTCACCTAATTTCACAAACCAACAACGTTCACCATCTTTTACAAATACCTGGTCAAATTCGGTAAGCGGACCACGGTTATTGCCATTTAATCCTGCTTGTTCTTTGCTTATTTCAATATGTAATTTTTGTATGGCATCGGCCAAGCGTTTAGGCTCAACTGGCTTTAATAAATAATCAAGCGCATTCACTTCAAATGCTTTGATAGCATACTCGTCATAAGCTGTAGTAAAAATAACCCTTGGTGGTTTTTCTACTTCTGCTAATAAATCAAACCCGGTTTTGCCTGGCATTTGAATGTCTAGAAAAATTAAATCGGGATTGAGCAATTCTATTTTTTCTATCCCGTCATCTACATTCGCTGCTTCTTCTATTACTTCAATATCTGAATGATCTTGTAATAGTTTTTTTAGTTCATTTCTTGCCAACCTTTCGTCGTCAATAATAATTGCTCTTATAGCCATAACTTTAGCATCAATGGTTAACTAATTATTTTTCTATAATGGGCATTGAAACAATTGCTTCAACAAAGCCCCCGTCTATATTGTGAATTCTAAAACTTGCTTTTCCGTTGTACAATAATTTCAATCGATTTTTGGTGCTATCTAGTCCAAATCCATCGGATGATTCTAACAGCTCATTGTTTAGATTTCCTGTATTTTGTACAATCAATTCGTGACAATTATTTTTAAAGTCCGAAATAACTCTTACAACTCCGCCTTTTTTATGTTTGCTAATACCATGTTTGATGGCGTTTTCTACCAAGGTTTGTAGCATCATTGGTGGAATGGGTTGGTCTAAAGTACTTTCATTAATATCGTATTCTATTCCTAGTCTATCTTCGAATCGAATGAACTCAAGCGCTAAATAATCTTTAACAATGCTGAGCTCTTTTTCTAAAGACGCCAATTCTAATTTTTCGGCCTGCATGCTACTACGTAAAATATTGCTCAACTGAGTAATGGCCGTTCGCGCCATACTAGGATTTTCATCTACTAATGCTCGAATGCTATTAAGTGCATTGAAAATAAAATGCGGATTAATATGCGATTTAATGGTTTTGAGTTCTAACTCCTTAACTAAGGTTTCTAGCTTTACTTTTTGAATTTCTGTTTTTCTTCCTAACACCACATAATGCCATAGAAAATAAATAGAAGACCAAATGAATATCAAAGGCGAATCAAATATCAGGTTTCCCAAAAAACGTTTTTGAAGCGATACTTTTTTAGCTGGATTGTATAGTCGAAACAATTCAACCAAAGCACTATTGGTTAAATTGTATAAAATACAAATACCAAAAATTATTAAAATTAAAGACACCCATTTTTGTTTTTGCGTAGGTGGACGCAAATCAAGCCTAATAAACAGTTCCCTCATGAAATGGGTAAATAAAAACCCTGTAGTAATGGAGATGATTACCCTAGAATAAAAGATATGGGTATACTCCTGCTCGAATAAAAAAGCAAAAAACACCATGGTGATGCTGTATAATAACCAGCCTCCAATTTGACACCACCAATATGCATACGATTTGGTTCTCATGTTAAAACAAATATAAATTGAATAAGGAGCAAGGGCATATTGATTGGTATTAAAGGCAAAATAAGGGTCTGTTTGGTAAAAAATTTGTTTCTTACGGCGAACTATCTGTTTAATGGGATGTTGGTAGTTGTAATTTAGTTTATATCTACTAAGTAATTGCTTATTTTTACAATTAAACAAAAGGTATCATGGAGATTTTGGCAGGCCCCCTATTAAAAGCGATTGACAGTCCCGATGACCTTAAAAAGTTAAATCGAGACCAATTGCACCAAGTTTGCGATGAATTGCGTCAATATATTATTGATGTAGTTAGCGTCCATGGCGGTCATTTTGCCGCAAGCCTTGGCGTAGTAGAACTTAGCGTTGCACTCCACTATATATACAATACACCTTATGACCAACTAGTTTGGGACGTAGGCCATCAGGCATATGGTCACAAAATATTAACAGGTAGAAGAGATAGTTTTATTACCAACCGTAAATACAATGGATTAAGTGGTTTTCCTAAAAGAAGCGAAAGCCCTTATGATACTTTTGGCGTTGGACACTCTTCAACCTCTATTTCAGCTGCTCTGGGCATGTCTATGGCTGCCAAATACAAAGGAGAAAATAGAAAATCAATTGCGGTAATTGGAGATGGCTCAATGACTGCAGGTATGGCTTTTGAAGCAATGAATCATGCAGGAGTAGCAGATAGTGATGTGTTGATTATTTTGAATGATAACTGTATGAGCATCGATCCAAATGTGGGTGCGCTAAAAGAATACTTAACCGATATTTCAACATCACCTACCTATAATAAAATGCGGGATGAGGTTTGGAATTTAATGGGCAAATTGCCAGTTGGAAAAAAATTCAGCAGAGAGATGGCTTCAAAACTTGAGGCCAATATTAAAGGTGTGGTTTCTAAAAGCAGTAATTTATTTGAAGCGCTTAATCTGCGCTATTTTGGTCCAATTGACGGACACAATATCACTAAGCTTGTAGAAACTTTAAAAGACCTAAAAAACATTCCTGGACCAAAATTATTGCATATTGTAACTGTAAAAGGGAAAGGTTATGCACTAGCAGAAAAAGACCAAACAAAATGGCATGCCCCAGGTTTATTTGATAAAGTAACTGGCGAAATTGTAAAGAAAAAAATTAATGCTACACAACCTCCAAAATACCAAGATGTTTTTGGACATACCATGATTGAATTAGCAGAAAAGAACTTATCTATAATGGGTGTAACACCTGCTATGCCAAGTGGGTCTTCTTTAAAATTCATGATGGAGAAAATGCCTAATCGCGCATTTGATGTGGGTATTTGCGAACAACATGCGGTAACAGTAAGTGCTGGCTTAGCTACACAAGGCATGCGCGTTTTTTGCAATATTTATTCGTCGTTTATGCAAAGAGCATACGACCAAGTGGTACATGATGTTGCCATTCAAAAACTACCTGTTGTATTTTGTTTAGATCGTGCTGGATTAGTTGGCGAAGATGGTCCAACACACCATGGATGTTATGATATTCCATTTATGCGTTGTATACCAAATATGGTTGTTAGCGCCCCAATGAATGAAGAAGAATTACGCAATTTAATGTACACGGCACAACTAGAAAGCAATACCCATCCATTTGTAATTCGTTACCCAAGAGGCGAAGGCGTACTTACAGACTGGAGAACGCCATTTAAAGAATTGAGCATTGGAAAAGGTCGCAAACTAAAAGACGGTAATGGTATTGCCATTTTAAGTTTTGGGCATCCGGGTAATTTTGCGCAAGCAGCCATTAGAGAATTAAGAACAGAAGGGATTGACCCTGCACACTACGACTTGCGATTTGTAAAGCCTATTGACGAAAATTTATTGCACGAAGTTTTTTCTAACTACAATAAAATAGTAACTGTAGAAGACGGCACGGTTGTAGGAGGATTTGGCTCGGCTGTTTTAGAGTTTATGAACCAACACCATTACAATGCAACTATAGAAATATTAGGAATTCCAGATAGATTGGTTGAACACGGAAGCCCTGCGGAATTGCATCGCGAATGTGCTTATGATGCAAAAGGTATTGCAGCTGCTGTAAGAATATTGATGAAAGAAGATACCGCTGTAACCACCAGTAATATGCTACAATAAAATTACTAAGTATTCATTTTAATTAATGAATACTTAGTCAATAACTATAGGATCGTCTTCGCGAATAGTTAGGTCTTCTTCTGTTAAACCTGCATCTAATAAATCTTCTTCGCGATTTTCATTCCACTCTACAATAAAATTATTTCGACCATCGCCAATCATTAATTTCATGTATTTCTGTTGTGTAAGTTCTAAGATGGATAAGAACAAAAAGATTGCATGAATTTTGTCTTGACATTCTTCAAAAACCCTTTCAAACGAAACTGTTTTTTCTTTATGTAAAAAAAATAGCATATGGTCTCTGCTACCTTCCATGGTATAGTTGTAACGCACCACGGTATGCACGGGTTTATTTTGGCGTTCTTGCACCCGAAGCATTACTTTTTCAAAAGCTTTCATCAACTTAAAAAGTGTGATGTTTTGAATTTCAGTTCCTTCAGATGCGTCTTCACCAATTTGCGATATTTCGCGGTTCAAATTCCCACGTTTTACCATCAACATTCTAACAGCTTCCATTTCGGCCATTTCTACCGCGGCTTCTTTAAAGCGTTTGTATTCTAATATTTTGTCGATAAGTTCTTGGCGAGGATCTATTTCATTTCCTTGCGGATCAATTTCTTTGCGTGGCAATAATAAACGTGCCTTAATGCGCATTAGCGTAGACACAAATAAAATAAACTCACTACTTAGTTCAATGTTGAGTTTTTCTCCTTGGTGAATAAAGTCTAAAAAATCGTTGATGATTTTGGTAATAGGAATATTATAAATATCTAACTCGTCTCTTTCAATGAAAAAAAGTAACAGGTCGAAAGGACCTTCAAACTGGTCTAATTTTATTTGATAATTGGAAGTTGCCAATGGAATACGCTTTAATTGCAAAGAAACTGATTCGATAGTAAAAATGAGGGTTTCAGTGGAATAGTTATCCACCGACAGTACCTGTTAACCCTCTATTCTGCCTTATTTTTTAAGGAATCCCTTATTTCCATCAATAATTGGTCGGTTGAAGAGGGCAATTCCTTTGCAGCCGGGGCTTCTTCTAACTTGATTCGTATTTTATTGATTGCCTTAATTAATATAAAAACGGCAAAAGCAACAATTACAAAATCAATTAAACTGGTAAAAAATGCGCCATATTTAACCGATACTTCTGAAACAGCAGTAGTTACTATTTTACCAGTAGCATCTTTAAATTCAGGGATAGCTGCTTTTAAAATTATTTTTTTGTCTGAAAAATCTACCTCACCTGAAAGCATCCCCACTATGGGCATGACCATGCCATCTACAAAAGAAGAAACGATTTTTCCAAATGCCGCACCCATTACAAATGCCACTGCTGTATCTACTAAATTTCCGCGTATTGCAAACGCTTTAAATTCTTTTATCATACCCATAATTAATATCTTTTTATTGCATTGAAAATAGAAAAAAAACAACAACTCAACTAATTCTTTGCCATTTATGATTATAAAATCAGCAACTTTACCAAAATTTTTTTTTGAAAGACAAATTAATTAACTGGGGGATATTTACTGCACTTTGTTTAATATGGGGTAGCTCCTTTATTTTAATGAAATTGGGCTTAGAAGCCATTTCACCTTACCAGGTTGCTGCATTGCGCATGTTGAGTGCAGGGATTGTGCTAACTCCTTTTGCAGTAGATTCTTTTAAAAAAATTCCTACAAACAAACTTTTTCTAGTTGTGTTCTCTGGATTGATTGGGAGTTTCTTTCCTGCTTTTTTGTTCTGTATTGCAGAAACAAAAATTGATAGTGGCATTGCAGGTATTTTAAATGCACTTACCCCATTATTTACAATTGTAGTGGGTGTTATGTTTTTTCAATTAAAAACAACCAAACAAAAAACGATTGGCGTATTAATAGGATTTGTTGGGCTTTGTTGTTTGTTTGCTGCTCAAAAAAATTTGAATTTTGAAAATATCAGCTATGCATCACTTGTATTAATTGCAACCTTATTATATGGCATCAATGTAAACATGGTGGCGCGGCATTTGCACAATATTGGGTCTTTACATATTACAGCTTTGGCTTTTGTTTTTTTAATCATTCCTTGTATTATTATTTTATATTTTACCGGTTATTTTTCTTTGTCAATTGCAAACCCTATTATTCTAAAAGCCACTGCTGCAGCGTTTTTGTTGGGGGTACTAGGCACAGCTGTTGCTACTGTAATTTATTATATGTTGGTTAAAAGAGCCGGTGGGTTATTTGCTTCTACCGTTACTTATGGCATTCCTTTTGTTGCCATGTTTTGGGGAATTTTAGGAGGCGAGCACTTAAATTTTTTACAAGGAATTTGTATGGGAATTATTTTATTGGGCGTTTATATTACCAACAAAAAATAAGCCCATCTGCATACACAAATGGGCTTTAAAAAATATTACTAGCTAATTAAATAGACATGATTTCTTTTTCTTTTGCAGCTAAGTTTTTTTCTACAAGTGCTATATAACGATCAGTTAGATCTTGAATAAATTTTTCGGAATCTTTAGCAACGTCTTCACTCAAACCGTCTTTTTGTAATTTTTTAACTTGCTCAATACTATCACGGCGAATGTTGCGAATAGCTACTTTAGACTGTTCTCCTTCTCCGCTGGCTCTTTTAAATAATTCCCTTCTGCGCTCTTCGGTAAGTGGCGGCATAAATAATCGAATTTGAATACCATCACTTTGAGGGGTGATGCCAATATTAGCCATCATAATTGCGCGTTCAATTGGTTGAAGCATATTTTTTTCCCAAGGTTGAATGCTAATTGTTCTTGCATCTAACACTGTAATATTGGCCACTTGGCTTATAAGTGTTGGACTACCATAATAATCTACATTGATGCCATCAACAATTCCTGGGGTTGCTTTTCCTGCCCTTATTTTGGCTATTTCTAGTTCTAAATGACCAATGGCCTTTTTCATGGAATTTTCTGAATCTTCGGTTACTAATGCTAGTGCTTCTGACATGGATTTTTATTTAAGTAGTGCAAAACTAATAAATCAAAACAAAAAAGCCTATTTACTATGGCTGAGTGACCCTAAATTGGTACTATTTTATGTTTTAATTGGTTTAATAATCAGTTTTTTAGTGATTTTACCATTAAGCTTTTATCTTCGCCGTCTGAAAATCAGTTTTATGGCAAGCATTCAAGAATTAGAACAAGTAGCAACACAACTTAGAAGAGATGTATTAAGAATGGTTCATGCTGTTCAAAGTGGACACCCTGGTGCTTCTTTGGGTTGTGCCGACTATTTTGCTAGTTTGTTCTTTCATTCCATGCACCACCACAATGATTTTAAAATGGATGGTAACAATGAAGATTTGTTCTTTTTATCGAACGGGCATATCTCTGCTGTGTATTATGCAGCATTGGCTCGCACCGGCTATTTTGAAGTAAAAGAATTGGCTAGTTTTAGAAAAATAAATACCCGTTTACAGGGGCATCCAACTACTCACGAGCATCTACCCGGTATTCGAGTTGCAAGTGGTTCTTTAGGACAAGGAATGAGTGTTGCGATTGGTGCGGCTTTAACAAAAAAATTAAACCAAGATACTCATTTGGTATTTTCTTTACATGGAGATGGCGAATTACAAGAAGGCCAAAACTGGGAGGCCATTATGTTTGCAGCCCATAACAAAGTAGATAATTTAATTTCAACCATCGATTATAACGGTCAACAAATTGACGGACCTACAAGCAAAGTGCTATCATTAGATAGTTTACAAGCAAAATTTGAAGCGTTCAACTGGAAAGTAATTACTGTTGAAGGAAATGATATGGCACAATTAGTTGCTGGCATTGACCTTGCAAAATCACTGACTGGTCAAGGAAAACCAATTTGCATGCTGATGAAAACTGGTATGGGAAAAGGGGTTGACTTTATGGAAGGTAGCCACGAATGGCATGGTATTGCGCCAAATGACGACCAATTAGCCAAAGCTTTGGCACAATTACCAGAAACTTTGGGTGATTATTAATTTAGGATTTTAATGAGAATGACTGCAAGCTTGCTTTTTTAGAAGGAATATAGGCCGCTAACACTGCTATGACGAATACCGTTCCGGAGACTAAAAGAAAATCAGCCAAATGCATTTTTACTGGATAGTAATCAATAATAAAAGTGTTACCTCCTAGCTTAATTAATTGAAGCTGCTCTTGTATCCCACAAATAATGGCAGCGATTACCATTCCCGAAACAGCACCCAATCCTGCCAATAATAATCCTTCGCTTAAAAATATTCCTTTGATGCGATTTTGATTGGCGCCCATTGCTTGTAATACTGCAATGTCTTTTTGTTTTTCTAACACCAACATGGTGAGTGCCCCAATCATATTAAAAGCAGCCACTACTAATATTAAAGATAGAATTGCATAAATCACCCATTTTTCAATTTGCATGACTGTAAACAAACTTTGATTTTGCTCGTAACGCGTTTGCACCAAAAATGTACTTCCTAAAATTTCTTGTAATTTCTTTTTTACCAAATCTGCATTAGCATTGGCTTTGATGTCAATGGCTGAATATTCATCTGCTTGCATATTTAACATAAATCGCATGAAGGCCATATTGCTAAACACATATTTATTGTCAAAATCTTGTTGCACCATAAAAGTGCCCACTGCATGTAGATTAAAGGCATTTAAAGCATCGGCCGATTTAAAATTAGTTGCGCCGCGATTAGGCATGTATAAAGTAATGGGTGAACTAGGTCTTTCTACATCTAAGCATGCAGCATTTTCAATTCCAATACCTACTACTATTTTAGGGTCTTCGGCTGTGCCTAATTCAAATTTACCCCGCTTAATATGGCTGGCAATTTTAATGACATTTTCAAATTGATTATCTACCCCTCTAATGTAAACGATTGAAGTACATTCTCCGTTTACTAATACTGCTTTTTCTTCAACTACCCCGCTCATTCCAAGTACACCTGTGGTTTGTTTTATTTGCTGGTATTGTACGGTAGAAAGATGAAATGTTTTGCCAACTGCAGGAGCTACGCGAATGTCTGCATAAAAGTCTGCATACAAGCCTTTTACTAGTCCTTCAAAGCCATTAAATACACTTAGCACCACAATCAATGCTGCAGTGCCAACTGTTATGGCAATTACACTAATCCATGCAATGATATTGATGGCATTGGTAGATTTTTTTGATTTGAAATAGCGCCAGGCAAATAAAAAATTCATGGGTTGATTTACTCCGTTTCGGTGCTTGGTGGTTTTTGATCGTTTAATTTCTTAAACACTTCCTCCATTTTAAATACATAATCTAGGGTATCGTCTAAGTAAAAATGCAAAACAGGGATGCGTCTTAACTGGTGTTTTACCCGGTTTGCCAACTCTTTTTTAATTTCCCAAGCCCTAGATTCAATGGTTTTCATCACGGCTTTATCGTCTTTTACTTGAAACAAACTCAAGTAAATACGGGCTTCTAACAAGTCGGGCGTTACCTTAATTGTTGAGATAGACACCATCCCTCCATCAATCATATTCAGGCTGAGTCTTCTAAAAATATCGTTCATTTCTTCTTGCAGGGCACTTGCCACCTGCCGTTGGCGCTTTCCTTCCTCCATTTTCTAACATTTGTTTGACTGTAAAATTAGTTACTTTGCCGTGTATTAAAGGTTTTATCCTGTTTATGAAGCGATTTTCAAGAATACTTTTTTATTTAAAGGACAAAAAACAGAATATCGGACTCTATATAGTGTTCAATTTATCGTCTGTTTTGTTCAATTTGGTTTCTCTGGCCTTGCTAGCCCCATTTTTGCAAATGTTGTTTTCAACAGACAAATCTAATATAGTAAAACCAACATTTAGTTTCAGTGCAAATGGGGTACAAGACTTTATTAAATTTGAAATGAACCAATTAATCATTTTGCATAGTAAAACATATGCACTGGCCGCTGTTTGTATTTTAATTGTTATATCTGTTTTCTTTAAAAATATTTTTATTTACCTCTCTTACCGTGTTTTGGCACCCATGCGCAATTATGTAATGACCAAATTGCGTTCTGATTTATATGCAAAGATTTTAGAATTACCCATTGGCTTTTTTACAGAAAAACGCAAAGGCGATATTATTAGTAGAATGAGTAATGATGCCAACGAAATTGAATGGAGCGTTATGAGCACCTTAGAAGGATTGATTAGAGATCCTTTGCAAATTTTAATTATTTTAACTATTATGGTAATGATGAGCCCAGCGCTCTCATTATTTTTATTAGTATTATTGCCGCTTACTGGATTTATTATTGGACGCGTTAGTAGGTCTTTGAAAAAACAATCCACTGCCTCGCAAGAACAACTAGGAACCCTAATGTCAATACTCGATGAAACCCTTGGTGGACTTAGGGTTATTAAAGCTTTCAATGCCGAAAAAATTCTTAGAAATAAGTTTTTTGATACTAATGATACGCTCAATAATATTCGTAATAAAATGAATTTCAGAAGAGATTTAGCCTCTCCTATGTCGGAGTTTTTAGGGGTATTGGTTTTGTCTTGCATTCTTTGGTTTGGCGGAATTTTAGTGTTAAATCACGAAGCGGGTTTGAGTCCTGAAAATTTTATTACTTATATTTTATTCTTTACACAAATTATAAATCCTGCAAAAGCATTGTCTACTGCTTTTTATAATGCACAAAGAGGGTCTGCAGCCATTGAACGTATAGAAGAAATTTTAAAAGCCCCTATCACCGTAGTTGATGACCCTTCTGCAAAACCAATTCCTGCATTTACAAACAGTATTGAATTTAAAAATGTTTCTTTTTATTACGACGATACTGTTATTCTAAAAAATATCAATCTAACAATTAAGAAAGGAAAAACTATTGCACTTGTTGGTTCATCTGGAGCCGGTAAAAGTACGCTAGCAGATTTGGTTCCACGCTTTCATGATGTATCGGAAGGCGAATTATTGATTGATGGCATAAATATTAAATCATTCAGTTTACATGCGGTTAGAAATCTGATGGGCATTGTAACACAAGAACCCATTTTATTTAACGACAGCATAGCCAACAATATCGCTTTGGGGATTGATAATGCTAGTAGATCCGATATTGAACAAGCTGCCAAAGTAGCAAATGCTTATCATTTTATTGTACAAAAAGAAGCGGGTTTTGATACCAATATTGGAGACCGGGGTAGTAAACTAAGTGGTGGAGAACGCCAGCGTTTAACCATTGCCCGCGCTGTACTAAAAAACCCCCCAATTTTAATTTTAGACGAAGCAACATCTGCTTTAGATACCGAAAGTGAAAGATTGGTGCAGGATGCTATTAATAATATGATGCAAAATAGAACCTCTATTGTTATTGCTCACAGACTTTCTACCATTAGGCACGCAGATGAAATAATTGTATTACAAAAAGGCGAAATTGCTGAAAGAGGTAGTCACGATGAATTATTGGAGCGCAATGGCATTTATCGCAGGTTAATAGATATGCAAGAAGTAAAATAATTGATGCATTCTGATTATACTAGTTAGGAATATTTGATTAAAAAATAATCCGCGAACATATCAACTATAAAATTCGCGGAGCAAACTGACTTTCTTATTGTTCCAGCATAATGATTGTTTTTGTGTATCATTATTTCAGGACGGGACATTTGCTCAAAAAAAGAGGCGCTATCATTAAATTGATAGCGCCTCTTTAGTATGTATAAGTTATTGTTTAATCGTGACCATTATGCTTTACCAAACCAAGCTTAGCTTCTAAACTTAGGGTTGCATGTGGTACAGCTCTTAAACGTGCTTTGTCAATTAACTTTCCAGTTACTCTACAAATGCCGTAAGTTTTATTTTCAATACGCATAATGGCTTTATCTAAGTGGTCTATATAAGTAATTTGACGACTGGCCATTTGGCTCAACTGCTCTCTTTCCATACTCATGCTGCCATCTTCCATAGTCATATAACGACTATCGTCATTGTCTCCACCCATTTCGTCTTTGCGCGTAATTAGACCTTGTAAATAGACTAATTCTTTTTTAGCAGCTTCTAATTTCTTACCAATCAAATCTCTAAAATCAGTCAAATCTGCATCGCTGTATTTTATAATTGTTTGGTTTGAATGGTTTAAAGGTTCTTCTCTTTTTTCTAAAGGCGTGTAATGAGGCTTATAAGCAACACTAGTTTTTGCATTTAATTTGGGCAATTTTACATCCTTTATTGGTTCAGGCTGTTTTTTAACAGGCTTTACCGGTGGAGTTGGTGCTGCTTTTACAGCAATAACAGGCTTTGCTTTTAGTACAGGTACTACTGGAGCAGGAACCACAACAGGTTTTAACACAGGAACAGGAACGGTTTTAGCCACAGGTTTTTCAGGGATTTTGGATTTAATTGTTGCTACCGTTTTTTGTGGCACAGCCTTAACTGTAACGGGAGCAACCGCTTTTGCAGCCGGTTTAGCTGCAACTATTTTCTTTGTTGGTTCAACCTTTTTAGGAGGTTCTGGTTTCTTTGCTACCAAAGGTTTAGCTGGTTTAACCACTGGCTTTACTATGGTAGGAATTAATTTTTTGGCTGGCGCTGCTTTTGCTGCAGGAACCACTTTTTTAGCGGGGGCTGCTTTTGCTGCAGGAGCCACTTTTTTAGCAGGGGCTGCTTTTGCTGCAGGCGCCACTTTTTTAGCAGGGGCTACTTTTGCAGCAGGCGCCACTTTTTTAGCAGGAGCTACTTTTGCTGCAGGAGCCACTTTTTTAGCAGGGGCTGCTTTTGCTGCAGGAACCACTTTTTTAGCAGGGGCTGCTTTTGCTGCAGGAACCACTTTTTTAGCAGGGGCTGCTTTTGCTGCAGGAACCACTTTTTTAGCGGAGGCTGCTTTTGCTGCAGGAACCACTTTTTTAGCGGGGGCTGCTTTTGCTGCAGGAACCACTTTTTTAACTGGAGACGACTTCTTAACCACTGGTTTTGAAGCAGCTGCAACAGGTTTTCCTGTTTTTTTGGGAGCAGTTTTTTTAGAAGGCATAAATTTTTATCCTTTTTTTGTGACTACCACTTTTAACAAAATGTCATTTACATCAATTGCAACACCATCATGCATTTCTGGAACCCATTCAATGACGTCTGCCAAAATTTCGCGGCAAATATAATCGTTATAATTAATAATAGATTGCTTAAGTCCATTAGAATCAAGCAATTTTACGAATATACGGTCTGTTAAATCAAAACCGTTGTCTTTTCTTATATTTTGTACACGATTTACAAACTCTCTGGCTTCTCCCTCTTGTTTTAGGTCGTCGGAGAGCACAATATCTAGTGCAACAGTTAAAGACCCCTTACTCGCAACACTCCAACCAGGAATGTCTTCTGCTGCAATTTCTACCTCATTTAATTCAATTTCAACTGAATTTTCGTTTAAAAGAATCTCTATTTTGCCATTTTTTTCTAGATTAGCAATCTCTAATTGGCTAAAATTGCCAATAATGGCACTTGCCGCTTTCATATTTGGCCCAAGTTTTCCGCCTAAAGCTTTAAAATTGGCTTTTACTTTTTTCTTAATCACCCCTTCCGTTTCAGTGATGTACACCAACTCTTTTACATTTACTTCTGCAATAATCAAGTCTTCAATCAATTGCAACTGGGCTTTCATTACTTGGTTTAGCACGGGAATTAGCACTTTTTGCAGTGGTTGACGAACTTTTATATTTACTTTTTTACGTAAAGACAATACCAAAGAACATACATCTTGCGCTAATTGCATCCTTTCTTCAAGGGCTGCATCAATTGCGGTCAGGTTTGTTATTGGAAAGTCTGCATGGTGAATTGACGCTACACTCGAACGCTTTGTAACCAAATTTAGGTTGCTAAATATTGCATCACAAAAGAATGGTGAAATTGGCGCCATTAGTTTAATGATGGTTTCTAAGCACTCATATAAGGTTTGATACGCAGCAATTTTATCGCCCTCGTATTCTCCTTTCCAAAAACGCCTTCTGCACAAACGTACGTACCAATTACTTAAATGCTCATCAACAAAGGTTTCAATGGCTCGACCAGCAGTTGTTGGCTCGTAGTCATTCATAGCATCTGTTACTTTTACAACCAAGCTATTTAGTGACGATAAAATCCAACGGTCAATTTCAGGACGCTGTTGTAAAGGAATATAAGTTTCAGAAAAAGCAAATCCATCAACATTTGCGTATAAACCAAAGAACTGATAGGTATTGTATAAAGTACCAAAAAACTTACGTTGTACTTCTTGGATTCCCGCTAGGTCGAATTTTAAATTATCCCAAGGAGAAGCATTGGTAATTATGTACCAACGTGTTGCATCTGCACCATATTTTTCAATGGTTTCAAATGGGTTCACTACATTGCCTAAACGCTTGCTCATTTTGTTGCCATTCTTGTCTAATACAAGTCCGTTACTTACCACTGTTTTGTATGCCACACAATCAAATAGCATTACGCCTAGTGCATGTAAGGTATAAAACCATCCCCTAGTTTGGTCTACTCCTTCCGCAATAAAATCTGCAGGGAATGCCTCGCCTTTATCTACTAGTTCTTTATTTTCGAATGGATAATGCCATTGCGCATAAGGCATTGCACCACTATCAAACCAAACATCCACCAAGTCTGCTACGCGCTTCATTGGTTGTCCGGTTTCACTTACTAAAATAATATCGTC
>JAPLEL010000197.1 GCA_026391415.1 Bacteroidota bacterium | reverse complement strand
CATTTCTGTTAAAATTCTGTTCATTCAAAGAAGTTTCTGCCAAAGCATGTCTTCCTGCAAAACCGCCACTCGGTCTATTAGGAACTCCTTGATTACCACCCATGTTACCCAAATCCCAAAAACGATTTCCAATACCATCTAGCAAATATTCCCCTGTTGTCATGTTATGTGCATACACAGGATAAATAGGACCCACATTTCTTGAATAAAAGAATGGGTTTACAAAACTGGTGCTGCCACCATCTGCTGCAGTGTTTGATTTTGAGAAATTGCCTGAAATATTTAATCCAGTTTTTAACCATGCTAACGGAGTAACATTCACATTTAAACGAGCGGAATAACGCTGTAAGTCGGAACGCAAAGTATATCCTTTATCATCTAAATATCCCAATGATAAAAAATAGTCAGATTTATCTGAACCACCACTAAAATTTAAAGAATAATCTTTTCTGTTTCCAGATTTAATTAATTCGTTTGTCCAATCTAAATCATCACTATAAATTAATTGAGCATTCGGATTTAATAAACCATTTGTACCGACAATTGAATTATTAGCAACATTAAACGGATTATAAGACAGTAAGTCTTTGATGCCAGTTCTTGTTGTTAAACCAGAGGCTACTTTATTTGCAGAATCCAAAGAAATTCCTATTCCAGTTGTAGGATATACCAAAGAGTTACGGTAAGACTCCCACATGGTTGGATAATATTGAAATGCATTCATTCTGTTGTATTCATCCAACCCTCTAGAAGTAAATCCTTGCAATAAACGTAAAGAAATATTATTTCTTGCTTTTTTACCTTTTTTAGTAGTAATCATTACTACTCCATTGGCTGCTCTTGAACCATACAATGCAGTAGCAGATGCATCTTTTAATACAGTAGTACTTTCTACATCATCTGGATTTATATTAGAAGTTCCGCCAACATATGGAACACCATCTACTACAAACAAAGGTTCCGAAGTAGCATTGATGGATCCAAATCCACGTACACGAATACTTACGCCAGAACCCGGTTGACCATTTGCAGAACCTGTAATTACGCCAGGTATAGCACCTTCTAATGCTGTAGTTACATTCGTTAAAGGTCTTTTAGCAATATCAGCTGCCCTGATGGTTCCCACTGAACCTGTAAGGGTTTCTTTCTTAGCAGTACCATATGCTACTACTACCACTTCGTCCAAACTTTTGTCTATGCTAATCAAACTTACATTAACAAATGTGTTTGTCCCGATTTTCACATCTTGTGAAACAAGACCAACACCAGAAATAATTAATGTAAAAGCTGTAGCTGGAACATTGATGGAAAATATTCCTGCGTCGCTTGCAGAAACACCTTGTTTGGTTCCTTTTACTTGAACCGATGCTCCAGGAACTGGTTTTCCATTGGCATCTGTAACTTTTCCAGTGATGGTTTTATTTTGAGCTGTCAATTGAATTACAGCAAAAAATAAACACAAGAGAACTGTAACTAGTTTCCTCATAAGTTGATTTTTATTTTTTTGAATTGTGAAATTTAAATTTAAGATTAAAATTAAATAAACATTAAAAAAAACACTTTGTTCAATTATATTGTCGTAGCTCCCTAAATAGCTGTATGGAAAATCCCTGTTCATTGATCCCCTCTCTACATTAGACCATGATCTAGTATCGCCAAATTTCAATGACACCTCTTCGCTATGTATAAATAATCACCAAGTAGTATTCATCATTTTTTCAAAATCCTTACCTGATATTACTTAAATATTATATATTAATATTTTTAACTATTTAAAAATAATTGGTGGATAAGTATTTAGTTAATGAAAAAAGAACTTTTGCACCTTTGCCGGAAGTTTAATTAACTAAAATCTTTTTAGTATGAATAAAATAATTTTATGCGCAGTAGTGCTTCTATCTGTTATCAGTTGTACAAAAAAGACCGATGGATTAGAAACCACTCCCATTGTGTACCAATATGTTTCTTCAAACTATACTATTAAAGAAGACTTTGAGTTGGGAACTAAAGCAGCTTATGCTGTTGGTAATGTTACTATAAAAACTGGCATTTGGTCTTTTGATGATGCCTTATTAGGACAGTTAACTACTGATATAAAAAATGATATTCAATCTGTTAGATTAAGAACAGGAAAAATATCAATGAATTTTGATATTGATAGTATTACAATGATTAAAATAAATCATGCACAATATGGTGCTGATGCGGTTTCTGAATTAAGTTTATGGATATCAGAAGATCAAGGCACTACGTATACTCAGATGGGTGGCGCAATCGCTACAAATAGTAAGTCTTTCATAACAGATTCTTTTAAAGTAACCTCAACAAAAAAAGTACGTTTTCAAATTAGAAAAGTTGGTACTACTAGGGTTAATATTGATGATATTATTTTTATTGGCAAAGGCAATCCTAATATAGTACTCAATGAGCCAGTTGATAATGTTGTAGATACAACAGGATATAACTCCACTCCTGCAGCAGGAAGAGGAACACCATCTGGTACAGGTATTGATGTACCACCAACTGATGGAGATAATAGTAATATGTTGTTTGGAAATCCTTCCAGCGCCACAACAAACATACTATTAGTAGAAAACTATTTAATCGATCAAAAATATTATGTAGAGTCATACAGTAGTTCAAGAGGAACACCAAATTGGGTAAGCTGGCATCTTGATGCTACAAGTACTGGCACTACTGGCAGGCTAGATAATTTTGCAAATTTCACAGGATTACCAACAGGCTATTATCAAGTTCTAAGTAATAGTTATAGTGGATCTGGATTTGATAGAGGACATAATTGTCCATCAGGAGATAGAACGAGTTCTACAGAAGCAAATTCATCTACTTTCTTGATGCCAAACATGATACCTCAAGCACCAAATAATAACCAAAAAGCATGGGCAACTTTAGAAAGTTATTTAAGAGCTGAAGTACAAAAAGGCTATGAAGTTTATATAATTATGGGGAGTTATGGCAAAGGTGGTTCTGGAACAAATGGTTTTGCAGAAACGATTAATTTAGGAAAAGTAGTGGTACCAAATCGGGTATGGAAAGTGGCTATTATTCTACCAACTGGCAATGGCGATTTGGCTAGAGTAACTGCTGACACAAGAATTTTAGCAATTGATACTCCAAATGAAAACACAATTGATTCTGATTGGAAAAAATATATTACAACAGTTGATGCTATTGAAAAAGCAACTAGTTATGATCTATTGTCGAAATTACCAATTAGTTTACAAAAATCATTGCAAGCAAAATTCTATATACCTTAATAAGCTTGCATTATTTATATAAATAATTAAGTAGAACAGATAATATTTACGTTATAAAAAAATAGCCTTACAATTGTGAGGCTATTTTTTTATAATATAATTGGAGTAATTAATTCGTTCTTTTCAACCAGTCTTCAGGCACTGGAATAATACAAATATTCATAGACCGATTGTCTGCCGAAATCATTGCCGACTGAATTTCTATTTTTTTACTATCTGCACTAAATGTAGGATGTGGATGATCGGCTGCAGTTTCTTTATGCCCTGCAGATAACAAAATCATTTCACCTGTTTTTCTGTTTATCAAATAAATATTTCGCTTAAAATCATCGCCTACAGCCCAACGTCCGTCGGGTGAACCATTTACATGCCAAAGCCCGCTGCCACTCGGTGTTTGACCTATAATTGTCATTTCTCTAGTACGTAAATTCACAATACCCAAACCTGTTGGTTTTTCTCTGGTACCTGAAGGACCCCATTCGGTTTCTTGACCAGGATTACTGCCACTAACTGGCGTACCTACTAAAGTAATATTATCTGTGCCTGGCACTTTTCTATGCCCCATAATGGCAATGGCTACTTCGTTTTTAGTAATCACCGCTTCATGTGTTACCCATTCATAGTCCGATTCAGGATAAAGTGGACGCAAGCCTGTTCCATCGGCAGATACTACCCAAGTGCGTTGTGGTGATTTTCCACCAGTTTCCCAACAAAAAACAATTTCACCTTTTACCCAAGGATTGGTTTGCACATGCCCAATTTGAAAGGGAACTGATATTATATATTTTAATTCACCTGAATAAATATCCATACTCATTAAACCTGCAGGTCCTGCGCCCATTTTACGTGGACCAAAGGCTTTTTCAATTTTAGTATTGGGTAATAAATGCTTTGCAGCCTCAACAGCGCCTACTCTAAAATAAACAAGACCTTCTTCTGCATCGAGTGCCATATCGCTTCCTGCCCCTATTTCTGCAGCAATAAGGCCACATACTCTTTGGTATACTGATGCTGATTGCACTGTACCTGCTTTACTATCGTTAAACAATTTTTCTAAATCAACTTCTACAACTTCCATTGGCAGATTTCTTTTGATGGAAGTATCTTTTGAAGCATTGCGCATAAAATAAAGCTTCATAGATTTTCTAGCTACACAAAGCATTCCTGTATAACCACCTTCGGTAATTTGCATGATTTCACCTGATGTTTCATTAACAGCCAATGCTTCATTCTTTGCTCGGCTCGAACGAAACACCAACCAATTACCATCTGCAGTCCATTGCGTATGTGTTTGATAAATTTTAGAATTACCGTTTGGGATACTCGTTAAAAAAGTAAGCAAGGTTCCTGTAATTGGGTCTTTTACTATTTTTTTCTCTGAAGGAAATTGTTTGCCTATTTGAGCGATAACGGTATTTGAAAAAAATACCATTAAAAAAAATATGACAAGCGACTGTAGGTTGGCTACTATTTTCATATATAAAATTATAAATTCTTTACAACAATAATAGGGCTTTAAAATCACAAGAATTAAATGCATTATTTTTATTGAAAATTTAAATAGTACTACTTGTTTACCCCTTTAACCTTCATTTGAAGTGTATATACTGACTTTGAAGCAGTTATAAATAGTGTGTCGTTATCTTTACCACCGAAAGTAACATTGGCAGTCCAACTTTCGGGTACTTTAATTTGTTCAATTAATTCACCATTTGAATTATAAACAAAAACACCTTTACCTGTTAGATAGATATTTCCACTATCATCAATAGTCATTCCATCAGAACCACGATCTACAAAAAGTGTTTGCGAATGCAAAGTTCCATCTGCTGCAATAGTATAGCGATAAGTTTTATTGGCTTTAATATCTGCTACATATAAAAATTGACCATCAGCAGAACCTATAATACCATTAGGTTTCATTAATTGATTGGCCACTAAAATGGGTGCTTTATTTTTTTGTACATAATATACATTCTCAGCTTGTATTTCAGGCATTTTTCGTGTCCAATAATCACGTGAATAAAAAGGATCTGTAAAATAAATCCCTCCTGTATTACTAATCCATAAATCATTGGGTCCGTTAAAATGAAGCCCTTTAAAATCAGTAACCAATACTTTAATTTTTCCTTTACGATTGATACTTATTATTTGATTCTGTTCGTCGGCACAAGTAATTAAATTCCCTTTTTTATCAAAAAACATTCCGTTTGATCGGCTAGTATTTTCTAAAAAAATAGTGAGCTTGCCTTTCGTATCGTATTTCCAAATTTTATTATTAGGTTGATCTGTAAAAAAAATATTTCCATATTTATCAACTGCCGGGCCTTCTGTAAAACAATGATACCACTAGGGCTTTTATCTATTTTATTGGTTGATTGGCTAATAGATTGATAGGAATAGAAAAATAAACATCCTATAAATAAAATCTTTTGCATGTTATTATTTTAAATGATTTTAAAATGGAGTTGGACTAATGGAGGTCCATCCACCATCTATTATTAATGTTTGTCCTGTAATATGCTTTGCTTTGTCTGATACTAAAAATAACGCGGCATTAGTTATGTCCGAAACAAAAGCCGGCCTACCCATTGGTGTTAATTTATTCCAAACTTCAGAATAATTAGGATCTTCTAAGGTTCTTTCTGTTAGCGTAGCACCTGGTGCAATAGTATTTACATTGATTTTATATTGCGACAATTCTATCACCAAATTTTTTGCCAACATTTCTAAAGCAGCCTTACTCATACCATATGCTGCTAAATCTTTGTGCGCCTGATGTCCGGTTACTGATGAAGTGAATAGTATAGAACCACCGTCTAATTGGGTTTTCATTTGATTTGCTGCGGCTTGCGCAAGAAAAAAACTTCCTCCCAAATTGACTTGCATTACTCTAAAAAAAGATTCAGCTGAATAGGTTAAAAAGTCTCCGAATAAAGTAATCCCTGCATTTGCAATTACAATATCTATTTGCATAAACTGCGCAACAGTGTTAGCCACCATTTGGTGAATAAAATTAATATCACTACTATCGCCTGCCATTGCAATACAGTTTCCTGCTGAATTTTCATTGATGGCATTTGCTGCTTTTTCTGCTAATTCGCTATCAATATCGTTTAAAACTACCGTTGCCCCTCCCATTGCCAACGATCTGCAAATATCAAAGCCAATTCCTTTTCCGGCTCCTGTAACTATGGCTACTTTATTTTTAAACTCCATTTGCATCTTTTAAGCGGGTTCTGAATTTGCAGTATACTTTAAATAAACACCCTACAAATTAAGAAGAATCTGATACAAATAAGGGTTTCTTTTATTGGTATTAGATTTAAAGATTTTTAGAAACAAAAAAGCCACTTACGAAATTTCGTAAGTGGCTTTTAATATTATTATGCATTAAGAAACTACTAAGCCCAATTTTTTTTCTACATCTGTATTAAAGTAGCGGTAGATATTAGAAAAAAGATTAGAAAAGCACTTTTTTAGTCTTTTTTGTTATGATTTAAAATTTCATCTAATCTTCTAGCCATATCTTTTAAATGTATTTTAGTCATCTGATCTGTAGCTCCATTGCCCGTTGTATTTATTTCAGCTTTAAGCGAAGTCAAATGTGCTCGTAAAGAACTTGTAACATCTACTAAGTCTGCATCCGCCATGGTAAATAAGGCATTAAGTAAGGCCCCTAAATCACTAGGTAATTTTTCCTCTTTGGGATTCAGAAGTATATTCATTCGATTAATATACATTTGTTGTAATTGTCTACGATATATGTCTATGGGTGCTTTTGTTGTAAGTTCAGTCCATACTCCTTTTTTAATGTCGTCTAATAAATCAAGAACTGAATAGGCATCTTTATCATTTAATTTAGCTTTCACTAATTGACCCATTTTTGACCTAGACAAAATACCATCAATAGAACTTTGTTGAATTTTGCCTATTACATTCAATCCATTTTTTCCTGTTTTTTCAAATATCTCTTTATTGATAATCCATGAAGGTGTATTAAAAACATATTTATTTATGTGTACTATTGATTCTTTTTGTTTTGCTTTTGATATTGATTCAAAAACTGGACCAGCCTGTTCCACTGATTTTGTAGTTTTAAATATTCCACCTAGTTGCGCTATAACATGGCCATTGTATCTACTAAATTGTTTTAATACTTCATCATACATCGTTTCCAAATTATCGAAACCTTCGGCAGGTTCTTTTGTCCACTCAATTAAATTTGGCATGATTCGTTGTAGGTTTTTAATTCCATACATACTTCCCTTAACAGGATCATCACCTACTTGTTCAGTTAAGTTTCTAGGGTCTGAACGATAAAATTCACCGTCTCCAAACCATAGTCGTTTGTCTTTCAGTTTTTCAATTACCCATTTGTTTAAGTAGGATTTTTCTTCTTCAGGTGTTTTAAATTGTGGTAAATTCCTATATCCCCAATCAATAGCCCACTCATCATACATATTTATTCTAGGAAAAATTCCTTTTTCACCCACGCTATCTTCAGGCTGTGCCACATAATTAAAACGGGCATAATCCATAATGGAAGGTGTATGACCATTTGCTTCTACCCAAACTTTATTTCTGAGATTTTCAACAGGAACAGTTGAACTAGATCCGAAATTATGTCTTAAGCCAAGTGTATGACCCACTTCATGAGAAGAAACAAAACGTATTAGTTGTCCCATTAGCTCATCATCAAAAGTCATTTTTCTTGCGCGCGGATCGATTGCTGACGCTTGTACAAAATACCAATGGTGTACCAATGACATTACATTATGGAACCAGTTGATATGACTTTCCATTATTTCTCCGCTACGAGGATCCGCAATGCTAGGACCACTTGCATTAGCAACAGTAGATGGCTTGTACATAATTGCTCCATGTCGAGCATCTTCTAAACTCCAATCTGGATCTTCTTTTTTGGATGGGGCTCTCTTACCAAAAATAGCATTTTTGAATCCTGCTTTTTGAAATGCAATTTGCCAGTCTGTAACACCCTGCATAAGATAGGGAATCCATTTTTCAGGTGTTGCAGGATCAATATAAAATATAATTGGTTTTTTAGGCTCAACAAGTTCACCTCTATTATATTTTTCTAGATCTTCATCTTTAGGTTCTAAACGCCAACGCTTAATTAAATTTATTGATTTTACTCCTTGTGGATTTAAATCAAAATCCGTAAACCCTACTTCAAAATAACCAACACGGTCATCTTGATACCTTGCCTTCATTGGCACTTTAGGAAGTAATACCATAGAACTATTTAATTCCATTGTTATATTACCACCTGCAGAACTTCCCCCAGGGCTAGCAGCTCCAGATAGTATTGAACCAAGTGATGAGCTACTCGTGGCATAGGTTTTAATGGTCTTAACTTCTATATTAACAGGATAAGGATTTACTTCCAATACATATGATTTATCTGCCTGTATTAGCCCTATTCTAGAAGAGCTTTTTACAGAACTACTTAAGAAAAGAACATCATTATCTCCATTAATGAAATCTGTAATTTCAATCACAGTACTTGCTAAATCTTTTGTAAAAGCTTTAATATCAAAAGCAGTTGAAATGGGCTGAACATTAGAGTTAGAAACCGAAGTAAACATCGGGGCTGTGGAATCTTTAGTATACTCTGCAAACGAAATGGTACGGAGAAAAACTTTATTATTAGGCCCCTTCTCAAATCGAATTACTTTCTGACTAATTTGGTCACCGGCATAACTCAATGGCCCACTTCTACTTCCTGCTGGCGCTTTTGATACCCTAGTCACAACAAGAATTTCTCTCATTAAAAGAGAATCAGGAATTTCAAAATAATATTT
>JAPLEL010000227.1 GCA_026391415.1 Bacteroidota bacterium | reverse complement strand
GCTTTTTGCGTTAATTGTTGAGGAAGTGTATATCCTAAAGTAAGATTTGAAATTCTTAAATAAGAACCGTCTTCAATTGCATATGAACTAGGTATAAATCCATTGGTACTTAAACTTGGTTGCCAAATTTGAGCATTTGCATTTAAAGCAGATAACTGATCGGGCGCAATACCAATTGCAGTAGATGCGTCAATTTGTTTTTGAAGCAAATTACCTTTTGCATCTATATAACTCCAACGATTATTATTCATTGCAAGCATATTTTGATCTACGCCATATGCAGAAGAAAATTCTAATTTATTTGCATTGTACACATCGTTACCATAAGAGAAAGTACAGAAAACACTTGCATCAAAATTTTTGTATGCAAACTGTTGACTAAACCCACCAGTGAATTTAGGAAGTGCATGCCCTATAATAGTTCTATCATCTGCAATAGTTATTTTTCCATCTCCATTTACATCTACATATTTAATTAATCCAGGAGATGCTAACCCAGTAGAAAGAACTGCTGCAGCATTTGGCACACCCGGCTTTAAAGTATATTGGTATAACAAAGTAGGATACCTTAAATTATTAGCAGCGTTCACATAATTAGAAGTTATGAAATCATTAGTGGTATAAAATCCGTCTGTTTTTAATCCATAAATAGCACCAATTTCATCTCCTACTTTTAATAAATAATCGTCTGGGTTTGCAGTTGAACTGAACCAACCAGAGTTAGCAGTGAAACTGGTTTGAGAACCTAGGCTTGTGATTTTGTTTTTATTAAACGCAATATTAAAATTTGCAGTCCATTTAAAATCTTTGTTTCTTATAATGGTTGCGCCTAATTGCAATTCAATACCGTTATTCTGTGTAGTACCCACATTTTGATATTGTGTAGTATATCCAGAAGTTGGTGGTATTTTATTTTCAATTAATAAGTTTTTAGTAATGTTTGAATAGATATCTACTGTTAATGTGATTCTATTTTTTAAGAAACCTAAATCAAAACCTAAATTTTGAGAGGTTAATGATTCCCATTTCAAAGAAGGATTTCCTAGTCTTGAAGGAAGTGTTAAAGTGTAATTCAACACATCATTTACACCATATCCCCCATTTGTTGGAGGAGCATAACCTGTTGTATAACCATAAGCCGCAATCCTATTATTTCCAGACTGTCCATAACTCAACCTAACTTTTGCATCACTAATGAATTCAATTTTTTTCATGAAGTTTTCATCAGACAATCTCCAAGCTACTGAAGCAGAAGGAAAGTAACCCCATTTGCGATTTGTAGGATCTGTTGGCGTAATTAAACTGCTATAATCAGGTCCAAATAAAGAAGATCCATCCGCCCTGAAATTTAGGGTTAACAAATACTTTCTATCATAACTATAATTAATCCTTCCAAAGAAAGACAATTGGGTAGTATTAATTTCGGTAGATGCTAGTTTTGGTTGTGCTAGTCCTGCTGGAGGCGTTGCTAGACCTAGGTTTGCAAAAGCCAATTCAGGTGAAGTTCCTACTGGAAAATATC
>JAPLEL010000277.1 GCA_026391415.1 Bacteroidota bacterium | reverse complement strand
TATTGGGCGCCTTGGTTTCAAAATTCATGACAGATGCGAATATGCATTGGCAAGCACAAATCTGGATTATTTTAATTCCTACTATTATTTATGCAGTTTTGTTTTATGGTCAAAGTTTTCCTAAACCAAGAATTGGAGATAACTCAGTATTGGCGAATTTTAAAGCCATGTTGAATCCTTTATATTTATTTATGGCCGCATGTATGGCTTTAACTGCAATATCTGAATTTGGTCCTCAACAATGGGTTGGACCCATTTTAGCAAAAGCGGGCGCTAGTCCAATGTTAATTTTAGCATTGGTGACTGGTTTAATGGCGGTAGGCAGATATTTTGCTGGACCATTAATTAAGAAATTAAATACAGTGGGTGTTTTACTTGGCTCGGCTGTGTTTGGCGTTATTGGCTTATATATGATGAGTACCATGCAAGGATCCATGCTTTATGTAGCTGCAGTATTTTATGCTTTAGGTATTTGTTATTTCTGGCCTAATATGCTTGGTTATATCGCTGAAAACCTTCCTCAAACTGGCGCACTAGGACTTTCTATATTAGGAGGCATTGGAATGTTCTCCTCCTCTATGTTCCAACCGGTAATTGGTGCTTGGATAAGAGATAATAAAGTGGTGGCTGTAGCTAAAGGTTTAGCAGGCGATGCTGCTGACTTAGCAGCGGGACAATCTACTTTATCAAACATGCTAATTTTCCCAGGAATTTTAATTGTGGCATTTACTGCTTTGTACTTTTTTGGAAAAAAGAAACAAGTAGCTTAAATCTTAAGTATTTTATAAAAAAGGGTCCCCTTCGATTTTTTCGAAGGGGACCCTTTTTTAATTGAAGTGTTGCTTTAACTGGACGAGACAGGCGCTACTAGGTTAAATTACCTTGGTATTAGGGGATCATTTTGAGTGGTTTTCCATTCTGATATAGCTGCAACCTGATTCTAAGGATTTTAGCCTTCTATCCAAGCATTTAATGAAATTAATTTCAATTTAGTTTTGCATATATTTGATTTAAATCAACCTATGTATAGAGAGGATGATAATGAAAGAGGCATGCTTGCTGCTATTTCAATAGGAGACGAGAATTCTTTTGAACGATTATACTTTCAATACAAGGACAAGATTTATGCTATTTCTCTACGCTTGTCTATGTCGGAGAGTATAGCTGAAGATTTGGTGCAGGAAATTTTTCTAAAACTTTGGATAAATCGAGAAAAACTTGCGCAGGTTGAACATTTTCGGGCTTATTTCTATACAATCGCACGAAATCATATTATTCGTTCCCTAAAAAAGTTAGACAGGAACATAAAACCACTTTCTTTCGTTGATGATCCCGCCGATCCATCAGCAGCAGATTTTCGGCTTATCGAAAAAGTATATCAGAAGTTAGTCCGAAATGCTATTAATTGTCTATCCCCGCAGCAGGCTATGGTTTACAGTCTTAGTAGAGAATCGGGGTTAAAGCGAAATGAGATTGCTGTTCAAATGGGGATATCCCCAGACACAGTGAAGACCCATTTATCGCAGGCAATTAAAAATATTCGTGCTTTTTGCCAGAGTCACTCAGACCTTCTTCTTTTTGGATTACTTTTTAGAAGTAATATTTGGTAGGACTCACCCCTTTGTTTAATTATTGACTCTCATTAGCATTGCCTTAATTGACTGCTATGACAGAGGAAAGATTAATTTATCTATTCAACAAGCTATTTGCTAACGAAGCAAGTATTACTGAACGTGATGAGTTCTTGCTATTAATAAGTGAACATAATAATGATTCTGCATTACATAAGTTAGTTTCCGAAATTTTTGAAAATGACTATACTCCTGATAAATTAGATAGGGAAACATCTAATATTATCCTCCTATCTATTTTAGCAGCAGATAAAAAGAAGGATACAGCTCCTGTTAAGCCATTAAAATTCTTTAATGCGCCATGGCTAAGCTATGCTGCGGCAATCTTTTTTATTTTAAGTATAGCAGCAGTTGGCTTCTTGAGTCAACAAAAGCCGGCAACTGCTACATTAATCACCCATAAAAAAATTGCTCTGGATTTGCCCCCATCAAAAGAAGGAGTGACTCTTACCTTGTCTGATGGGTCAAAAGTTGTATTAGACAGTTTTGGTAATGGAGTGGTAGCAACACAAAACGGGGTTAAAATTTCACTTAAAGATCACCTGTTAAAATATGATTCAAAGCTGGGTTTTTCGCCTGAAACAAGCTATAATATAATAACTACTCCTAAGGGCAGGCAATTTCAAATTGTTTTACCGGACGGCACAATGGTATGGTTGAACGCAGCCAGCTCAATTAAGTATCCAATAGCATTCAAAGAGAAACAAAGAATTGTATCTATATCAGGTGAAGCTTACTTCGATGTTGTAAGAGATACTTCCAGGCCATTTATTGTTAAAATGAATGAAGTAACGTCAGTACAGGTATTAGGAACTTCATTTAATCTAAATACTTATCAGGATGAAGAGCATGTAAGGGCTACGTTACTCACAGGTAGCCTTAAAGTAATTGCCACATCTGCTAACCAAAGTAATAACCCGCTCAATAGCCAGATACTAGTGCTTAAACCAGGCCAACAGGCTCAGATCTCGGCTCAACGGCAAAAGGAGAAAGGATATAAAGGTGAGCACAATCTAATTGGGCTAGTTGAAAATGTGGATCAGGATCAAGTTATGGCTTGGAAAAGAGGGTTCTTTAGTTTTAAAAGTGCAACATTGGATCAATTAATGCGCCAGTTATCCAGATGGTATGACTTTGAAGTTGTATATGAAAACGGCGCTCCAGATCTACATTTTGGAGGTGAATTGAGTAGGGATCTTAAGTTATCGGAGTTATTGAAAGTTTTGGAAGATTCAAAAGTTCAATTCAGGATGGAAGAGGGGCGGAAGCTGATAGTCATGCGTAGGTAAAAGAGAATTTTTTAAATCAAAAAAATGCCGTTTAAGCGGCATGGTTTTCGAAAAAGGATTGACCCATAAAACGAAAACCGGAAGTGCTCGAACACTCCCGGCGCTTAGTAAAATTAATCAAAATGCTGTGATGCTTTTTTCAAAATTAAACTGTGTAAAAGTATGAAAAACTCTGCAAACAGGCAGCCATTCTTTTGGTATAGCCTATTATCTCCCCAAACTAAACTTATCATGAAATTCCTCACGGTCTTTCTGTTTTTCGCAGCACTTACCGTGTCTGCGGGCGTGAATTCCCAAAATGTCACTTTGTCGGGCAAGAATCTTAGCCTGGAGAAGATTTTTTCTGGTATTAAGGAACAAACCGGGTATGTGGTATTTTACAATGTTGAGATTATATCGGCGACAAAGCCGGTTACTCTTTCTGTAAAGGGAATACCATTAGTTAATTTTCTTGACCTTATTCTCAAAGATCAGAATCTGGAAGCAAGAATTTCAGGAAAAACAATTTCTCTATATGAAAAAAAGACTGCTATTCCTAGCAATATTTCGCCAGTTCCTTTATTAGTGGCAGAGCCTGTTAATCCACAATTAATTGTAAAAGGCGTTATTCTCGGTGAAGGGGGTAAACCACTAACAGGCGCGTCTATAACCATAAAAGGAACAAACAATGGAGTAACTAGTGACGCAAAGGGAAATTATAGTATCAGTGTTCCCAATGAAGGAAATGTATTAGTATTTAGTTACATAGGGTACGCTGTTCAGGAGCATGTTGTAGGTAATCTCACTAATTTGGACATTACTTTAATTCCAAATACTCAAAAAATTGATGAAGTTGTTGTAACTGCTCTTGGAATAACCAAAGCAAAAAAATCATTGGGTTATGCAACACAGGATATTTCAGGAGAATCGATAAAGAAGTCTGCCGAACCCAATTTTATTAATGCACTCTCTGGTAAAGTAGCCGGAGTGTATATTAATAATTCGAATGGTGCAGTTGGGGCGTCTTCGCGCATTACCATCAGGGGAAATAATTCTTTAAGATTAGACAATCAACCCTTATTTGTAGTTGATGGAATTCCGATTGGGAATTCACAAAGCTCCTTAAATGCAAGTCAGATATCAGTTGATTATGGCAACGCAGCCGCCGATATAAATCCTTCAGATATTGAAACATTAACGGTACTTAAAGGTGCAAATGCTACTGCGCTTTATGGTTCGAGAGGAGCTAATGGCGTTATTGTAATTACAACGAAAACTGGTTCTGCAAAAGCCGTTTCTATTACTGCTGAATCTACAACTTCATTTCAAAAACCTCAATTATTACCAACTTACCAAAATGAATATGGTCAGGGAAATCAGGGGCAATACTGGTATAAAAATGGCAATAATGGAGGAAAATTTGATGGCGTAGATGAAAGCTCAGGGCCACGTTTAGATTATATAGTTAAGGCTGAAGACCTCTTACCCGGAGGATTGCTCTATTGGACGGTTACAGCAGGAATTCCTCAAACAGTAGGACAAATACTGGTTCTTCCGCAGTTTAATAGCCCTCTTGATGCTGCTGGAAACAGAATACCTACAAATTGGATTTCGCATCCCGATAATATTAAAAACTTTTTTGAGACCGGTATTACTTCAGTTAATAATGTTGCAATCAGTAACAGCGGCTCATGGGGTAATATGAGGTTATCATTGACCAACTCTTACCAAAAAGGTACTATTCCGAATACAGACCAGAAAAAAAATACCTTTAATTTTTCAGGTCTGTCAAATATTTCTAAAAAATTAACTGCAGAATTCAAGGGTTCTTACATGAATATCCACAGTAATAATCTTCCTGGTGCCGGATATGTTTCTAATAATCCAATGATGCAGACTATCTGGACCGGCAGACAGGTAGATTGGGAATGGGAAAAAAACAACTATAGAAATCCTAATGGCACTCAAATAAATTGGATCAGCATTTATCATGATAATCCATATTGGATGGCAAATATGGATCATAGTCCTATGACAAGAAATAGATTGACAGGTTCTTCCGTTTTAAAATATAAAATCACTGATTGGTTAGATATTCATGGAAGAATTGGAACAGATTTATCAAGTGAAAGGCTTGAAATTCAGAGGTCATATTATGGAAACGTTAATACAGAAGGCTATTGGAATTCAATAAATAACTTCCGTCAGGAAGTCAATGCCGACGTTTTACTTTCCGGCAAGCGAAAAATCACAAACGCTATTAGCATTTCCGGAAATATCGGAGCTAATATTTTGAACCTAAAACAAAAGAACGATGGTATTGAGGTAAAAAAGTTAGTAGTGCCGGGTATATACTCAATTGCTAATGCTAAAGAGCCCGCCATTCCTAGTTACTTTATTTCGGAAAAGGAGATACAAAGTGTATATGCTGCTTTTTCTGTTGATTATAAGTCACAGCTTTTTCTTGATTTAACAGGTAGAAACGACTGGTCTTCGACTTTGCCTTCAAGTAATAATTCCTATTTCTATCCATCTGTTACCAGTAGTTGGATATTTTCTGAAGCTATGCATTTAAAAGGAAAAATATTAAGTTATGGAAAAGTAAGGATGAGTTTTGCACAAGTAGGAAACGATGCAAATCCATACATGAGTCAGCGGACATTTACCTATTCTCAGCCCTTTGGCTCCAATCCATCCTATAGTCAGAGTTCTGTTCTTCCTCCCACGAATTTGAAAAATGAACTTATGACTTCACAAGAATTTGGGGCGGAATTAAAATTCCTGAAAAATCGAATCGGAATTGATGTTACTGCTTATAAATCAAATACCCGAAACCAGATTCTGAATGTGACTACCAGCCCAACATCTGGCGATAATTCGCAAACAATAAATGCAGGTGAAGTGGAGAATAGGGGGATTGAAGTAATACTTACCGGCTCGCCAATAAAAACAAATAATTTTTCATGGGATATTGCCGTAAACTGGAGCAAGAATGAAAATAAAGTTATTGAACTTGCTGGTGATCTTTCTTCTTATCAATTAAGTAATCTTTTTAATTGGGTAACAGTTGTTGCACCGGTAGGCGGGGCTTACGGCACTATGATGGGTAGGGGATTTGTATATGATGCAAACGGAAATAAGGTCATTGGAGCTAATGGAATTCCTTTAACTACGGCAGGAGCGGTTCCGATAGGAAATATTATGCCAAAATGGATTGGTGGCATAATGAATACGGTAAGATTTCAACGGGTTACTTTAAATTTTTTAATTGATGCCAGAGTTGGAGGTAATCTTTTTTCAAGAACCAACTGGAATGGATGGCAGACTGGCGCACTTATAGAATCTGTAGCAAAAAACCAAAGAGGTGTTGGAATTCGGGAACCCTTATCAAAAGGAGGTGGAATTTTGTATGAAGGCGTATTTGCGGATGGAAAACCTAACAATGTTTATGTAGATTTTTATACAACTAACTCTAATAATTTCGCCAGGGCTGAAAGGTGGTTGTATAGTTCCGACTTTGTAAAATTGCGGGAAATAAATCTGTCTTATTCTTTGCCATCAGCGATAGTCAGTAAACTTAAATTAAAAGCAGCTGATGTGTCATTGTTTGCAAGAAATGTTGCCATACTGTACAAGAGAATTCCCAATATAGATCCTGAATCTGCTATTTCTAGTTCAGACATCACTTCCCAGGGCGGTGAATATGGAGGAATACCGGCTTCACGTAATATTGGATTCAGTATTAAACTATCATTTTGATTAACTATGTTATTTAATAAATAGAAAAACATGAAAAATCACATATACAAAATTTATTTTGCTGTCGGTTTAGCTTGCATAGTAAGCAGCTGTACAAAAGACTTCAACCAGATGAATGTGAATCCTAACCAGGTAACGGATGTGCCGTATAAAGCAATGCTGACAAATTCGATCAATAGTATTGCTCGCGCATATTATACGAGCATTTATTGTGATAACTGGGCAAGGTACCGTGCAAGAACCATTTATAATCAAAATGATCAATATCAGCTGGATGGCAGTTTAACAAATTTTAATGCTTATTCGGGCCATTTGAAAGATTTGAAGCTTACCATGGAAAAGGCCCAGGCAGCAAATGATTTAAATACTGTTGCAGCAACAAAAATACTCACTGCATATGTTTATCAGAATTTAACAGATTTGTATGGCGATATACCTTATTCTCAGGCATTAAAGAATACAGCAAATCCTCCAATTATAAATCCTAAATATGATACTCAAAAGAGTATTTATCTGGATCTGATTGATAAGCTGAAAGAGGCAAATTCCATGATTAATGTAAATACTAACATCGGGAGTGCTGATATTCTGTTCGGCGGGAATATGACAAAGTGGAAAAGATTTGCAAATTCTTTATTGTTGCGGATGTATATGAGGATATCGTTGGTTGAACCGGCGATTGCAAAACCCGGAATCGAAGAAATAATAGCAAACCCTTCAAAATTTCCAGTAATTACATCCAATAGTGAAAACATTTACATGAACTGGATTGCGGGTGATGCCAATTACAGGAGTCCAAGCTGGATGGACCCTCTTACTTACTCAAAAAGTGAAATTGTTATTGAAGCATCTGTCGTCCAATTTCTTAATAGTAGAAATGATCCACGACTTCCATTGTATGCCGAAAAATCTATTAATCCTCCTTTTGTTTATGGGGGATTGCTGCTTGGTACTGTCGGACAGGCCTCAACAAATTTATCACTTGTGGGAATTGCTCAATTTCAAAGTGATAATGTCCCATCTAGATTACTGAGATACTCTGAAGTGATGTTTATACTTGCTGAAGCTGCATTAAATGGCTGGAATGTTGGCATGACCGCTAAACAAGCATATGATGCTGGAGTAACTGCTAGTATTACGGAAATTGGTGCTTCGCCAGGTGCTTATCTGACGAATACCCTTGTTGATTTTAATGGAGGTAAGCCACAAAGAGAATTGATTGGTGATCAAAAATGGATTGCTTTATTCCCAGATGGAATTCAAGGATGGGCGGAAGTACGGCGTACTGATTATCCTGTGAGTGTTGCCACAGCGGAGCCTCTTGGAAATTTATACCCCGGAAAAGGTGTAATCAAGAGACTTCCTTATCCATATAGTGAGGGTATTTCAAATTCCATAAGTCTTTCTGCAGCATTAGCAGCTCAGCCAGGTATTAATAATGAAAAATTTGGAAAGGGAGTTTGGTGGGATATAAAGTAGTGTTCTATAATAAAGGGTGTCTGATATAATCTGTATTTACAAATTATAAAAACCATTGCCCTTCATCAATCATCGATCATTTTTAATTAGAAGAATATGAATAAAAACATATTGTTGCTACTTTTTCTGTTAATACTTTTTGCATGTATTTCCACGAAGGGGTATAAGCAAACGAGAGCAACTTTACCCAATATCGTGTTCATCCTCGCTGATGATATGGGTTATGGGGATGTAGGCATCTATAATGGAGAGTCGCTTATACCTTCTCCAAATATGGATAAGCTGGCATCAGAAGGTATCATGTTTAGGGATGCTCATAGTCCAGCTTCATTGTGTACCCCAACTCGTTATGGGATTCTTACTGGCAGATACTGTTTTAAAACAAGAGTCAAAAACGGAGTTATATTAGGATATGATGAAGCCCCACTTATTGAAAGTGGCAGGAATACAATCGCTTCTATGCTGAAGAGTAAAGGATACAATACCGCATTTATAGGGAAATGGCATCTTGGAATGACTTGGCCAACAAAGAATGGTTATATTATTCAGGATGATCGTAATGACTGGAAAAATTCAGGACCATACTATGAAAATGAGGAGCATATCGATTTCACGAAAGCCATTACAGGAGGTCCGAACGAGCGTGGTTTTAATTATTTTTTTGGAACATTAGGATGTTCATCGAGTGATCCGCCATATTGTTTTATTGAAAATAATAAAACTGTGGGTATTCCATCTGTTAGAAGTACAGAGGAACTTCATAAACTCCCCGGCTTTGCTCCAGGATTAATGGTAAAGGATTTTTCATTAGAAAATATAGATACTTTTTTTACAGGGAAAGCAATAAAATTTATTGGTGATCATATCACTAACGCCCAGGGAAAACCTTTCTTCATGTATTTAGCCCTCAATTCGCCGCATAATCCTTTCCTTCCGCCTGATTTTGCTAAAGGGAAAAGTAAGGAAGGGCCAAGAGGCGATCTTGTGACAGTTGTTGATTGGAGTGTTGGCAAATTGATGGATGTCCTGAAACAGTATGGGCTAGAACAAAATACTTTGGTAATAGTTACCAGTGATAATGGTGCAGTAAGAGGAGCCAATGGGCATAAATCGGAAGGTGATTTCAATGGCTATAAGGGAGGGAGTATGGAAGGTGGACACAGGGTACCATTTATAGCAAGGTGGCCCGGGAAAATAATGCCGGGAAGTGTTAGTAACGAGACAATCAGTCTAACAGATATGTTTGCAACTTTTGCTGACCTGGTTTCTTACAAGAAACTAGATTCAGAAGGAGAAGATAGTTATAATGTTTTGCCCACTTTTTTTGCTAAAAGACAAGAGAATTCAGATGAACGCGTAAGAGTCTTTCACTCAGGAGGCGGAGTATTTTCAGTACGAAAAGGACATTGGTTATTAATTGAGGAAGGAAGTGGAACCCAAGAAAAAAAAACCAATAATAAAGAAGGTAATATTAAAGCAAAGGCTCAGCTTTATAATTTGTTGAACGATCCTTACGAAAGAGTTAACGTATGGGATAAGAATCCGGAAATTGTAAAGGAACTAAGTATTCTCGTTGAAAAATATAAATTAGATTCCAACAAATAATGGAGCCATAAACACGTATTTATAATCAATAAATGAAGTTGTTATTATTGGTAATTAAATTTATAGAATTATGAAAAAAAATTTTTTCGCCATATTTTTATTTTTTTTAGTTTATGCAGGATTGCAAAATAATGCTGATGCGCAAACTGCTAAAAGAAAAGTAGTACCTCCAAATATTGTAATCATTCTGATGGATGATATGGGGTATGGTGATATAGGAGCTTATGGAGGAATAGACTATACAACACCAAAAATTGATAAACTTGTTGCTAGTGGGATGCGGTTTACGAATTTTTATTCACCTCAACCAATTTGTACGGCTTCTCGTGTAGGCTTATTAACCGGATGCTACCCAAACCGGATTGGACTGGTTGACGCACTGCCTCCCAATTCTCCAATTGGTATCAGTGACAATGAAATGACCATTGCACAAATGCTCAAAAAAAGAGGATATGCAACAGGTATGGTTGGCAAATGGCACTTAGGTGACGCAGAAAAATTTTTACCATTGCAGCATGGATTTGATGAATATTTTGGTATACCCTATTCAAATGATATGTGGCCTGTTGACTATGAAGACAAACCAATTACAAATCCTAAAAACAGACGATCAAAATGGCCACCGCTTCCATTAATAGATGGAAATAAAACAGTTCGAACCATCGAAAAACTAGAAGATCAACGTACGATTACTACAGAATATACAGAACGTGCAGTGCGTTTTATTGATCGCCATAAAAAGCAGCCATTTTTTATGTACCTAGCGCATACAATGGTTCATGTTCCGATTGCCGTTTCTGATAAATTCAAAGGAAAAAGTAAACAAGGACTTTTTGGAGATGTGATGATGGAAATCGACTGGTCGGTGGGAGAAGTCGTAAATGCAATTCATAAAAATGGGTTAGAAAAAAACACCTTAATTATTTTCACCAGTGATAATGGTCCATGGCTCACATTTGGGAATCATGCCGGCTCAGCAGGTGGGTTAAGGGAAGGCAAAATGACTACTTATGATGGAGGACAAAAAGAACCATCTATATTCAGCTGGCCGGGTGTAATACCTGCAGGAACTATCAGTAATAAACTTGCTTGTGGTATTGATATTTTACCAACAATTGCGGCTATTACAGGTGCTACATTACCGATTAACAAAATTGATGGGGTTAATATTCTTCCATTATTACGTGGTGATCAAAATGCAAATCCTCGCGATCGCTTGTATTATTATTTTGATGAAAATAGCCTTGAGGCAGTTAGAGATGGGACCTGGAAACTGGTATTGCCGCATAAAAGTGCTTCCAACGAAAATGAAATTCCTGGAAAAGATGGCAGGCCCGGAAAAATTCATACTGATTCAACAGGGCTGGCATTGTATGATTTAAGAAGGGATCCCGGTGAACGATATAATGTGCTGGCGCAAAATCCACAAATAGTTAAGCGATTACTACTTCTGGTTGAAGAGGCCAGGGAAGATTTGGGAGATGACCTTACAGGAAGACCCGGTAAGAACAGGAGACCCACAGGCAAATTATAAGGATTTTCAAAAAAATAAAGCCATACTTATTGACTTTCCATTAAGTCATTTTTTATTCATTAATAAATTAAATCTGCCTTAATGTTAACACTTCTGGGGTAAATCTCATGGCTTTTATTGGGGTTCACTGTGCAAATGAATGAACAGGTTAATAAAGTCAGGTTAGAAAATTAAAATCCTTGTTATGAGATTTTATTGTATTGTCTTTTTGAGCCTTTTTGTCATCCCAAGTTCGGTATGTCTTTCCCAAAAGAACTCGATTGACAGAACCCGACCCAATATTATTGTGTTTCTTGCTGATGATCTTGGTTATGGGGATCTTGGCTGCTACGGAAATCCAATTATTAAAACGCCCAACTTCGACAGACTTGCAAAAGAAGGTGTTATTCTAACTGATTGCCATTCAGGTGGTACTGTTTGTTCTCCTTCCAGAGCAGCACTACTTACAGGTAGAAAGCCTTACAGGATGGGATTTTATTATATAGCAGGAGGCCAAACGTATCTCCGGTCTGATGAAATAACAATTCCAGAAATGCTTAAGAATAAAGATTATTCGACTTGTTTTGTTGGCAAATGGCACTTATCAACTCTCGAGAAGACAAAAGTTAACCAGCCCGGCCCAGGAAATCAGGGTTTTGATTATTGGATGGGAACTACCCATAATCCGTTTGACGGCCCTGCAAATACCAAGGAGCTTATCCGCAATGGTGTGCCTGTGGGTCAGGTAAATGGCTGGTTTTGTGATGTGATTGTTGATGAAGCAAACAATTGGTTAACCGAAAAGCGTGACAAGACTAAACCATTTTTTCTATATGTAGCGTCACACGAACCACATACACCAATCGCCCCTCCAAAAACATACAGTGATATGTATGATACGCCAGAGATTGATTCACTTGAGAAGAAAATTAACTACGGGTATGTGGCACGTCCGACCAATGATATTTCAGCGAATAAAAAATATTATTATGGTACGGTTACCCAATTGGATAATGCCTTCGGTAAATTATTAAAAACAGTTGATAGCCTGGGCCTTCGCGATAATACCATCATTTTCGTTACTAGCGATAATGGACCGGAAACCCCTGTAACTATAGAAGAATCTCTTGGACAATGGAACGAACCTATACGTGACAACTCTTTTGGAACACCCGGCATTTACCGGGGTATGAAGAGATTTGTATATGAAGGAGGCCATCGTGTTCCGGGAATTGTGAGATATCCGGGAATTATTCCCGCCGGAACTAAAAGCGATCAGTTATTTGATGGCACAGATGTATTTCCTACGATATGCAAAATGGTTGGATTATCATTACCCGATAGTGTTACATACGATGGTGTTGCAAATTTTAATGCTTTCCTTAACAAGCCGGCTGCAAGAAAAAACCCTGCAATGTGGATGTATCCGAATCATATGGATACTTATTTCAGAATGCCCTCGATGGTGATGCGTTCAGGTAAGTATTCGTTGGTTGGTTGGCTACCTACGAAGCCTGATTCATTGTCTCTAAATGATTGGTTTTTTAAATATGGTCCCGTAAAATATGAGTTATATGATCTCAAGAATGATCCTGCTCAAAAACAAAACTTGGCAATAAAAAAGCCACAAATTGTCAACTCCCTTAAAGATATTATGTCAAAATTATGGCAGGAAATGAGAGACGAAGGGAAACCATTGATTGTGAATAAACAAAATAAATAAAGCGAAGTGGTTAGACCGAGAAGAGAAAAATAGAATATCAATTCTGAACCCCAAAAGTTTTGAAAAAAATTGATAAAATTATTCATTTTTAGAAAATTTCAAATTAAACTATTGTAAGTATATGAAAATAAATAGAGAGTATAGTAGATCGCTTATCTGTTTTGCTTATGGAGTAATGTTTTTTCCTTTTATTGGGCAAGGCCAAAAGGTAATCTCCAACGATAGGAATGAAAAAAAGATTGCCGCAACCACAAAGTCAGGATTTACATACCAGAATATAAAAGCGGAAAAAGAAACAAATAAAAAGAGACCCAATGTTATCCTGGTAATGACAGACGATCAGGGTTACGGTGATATATGTGCTAATGGCAGCCCATATTTAAAAACACCCAATCTGGATCAACTATATAAGGAAAGCACAAGACTTACAAATTTTCACTCGGATCCTTGTTGTTCACCAACACGTGCTGCTTTAATGACGGGGCAATATTCTGCACGTTCGGGTGTATGGCATACTACTGGAGGAAGATCCATGTTAGACAAAGCAAAAATTACAATGGCTGATGTGTTTAAATTCAATGGGTATAAAACGGGCATTTTTGGAAAATGGCATCTCGGAGAAAGTTATCCGTTCAGGCCACAGGACCGTGGATTTGAGGAGTCAGTAGTATTAGTAGGTGGTGGGGTTGGCAGTAACAGTGATTACTGGGGCAACGATTATTTTGATGATACCTATTTACATAACGGGAAACCCCAGAAATATAATGGGTATTGTGACAAAGTTTGGTTTGACGAAGCCATCTCTTTTATCCATAAAAACAAAGAACAGCCCTTTTTTTGTTACCTCCCAACCAACATTCCGCATGCACCATTACGAGTAGATAAAAAATATTCGGATCCATACCGAACAACTTTTGGAATATCAGATAGGCTGGCGAATTATTATGGTATGATAGCTGAGTTTGATGAACAATTAGGAAGATTAATGAAAGAAATCAAGCTAATGGGTTTAGAAGAAAATACCATTGTTGTATTCATGTCGGATAACGGTCCCTGCCCCTGGTTCGGCGGAGTGAAAATAAATAACGATGGCTTCTTACAAGAGGGCTATAGTGCAGGTATGCGCGGCGGTAAAATTTGGGGGTATGATAATGCACATAGGGTTCCCTGTTTTATACGGTGGCCCGGGGGAGGGATAAAACAGGGAAAAAATCTGAATGACCTGACGGCTCATTTTGATTTACTCCCCACTTTTATTGATGCCTGTGGATTAAAAAATCCTGTACGGGAAAAATTTGACGGAGAAAGTCTGTTACCAATTTTAACTGCCCAAAAAGTAAAGGGTAAAGATCGTACGATCATTGTTCAGAATCAACGTGTGGATTTTCCTGTTAAATATAAAGAATACCAGGTGTTGACTGATAGATGGAGATTGGTTAATTCCTATATGAAAGAATTGGAGGATATGGAAGAATTTAATAAAGGAAATACAGCAACAGGAACCCCTCCTTTATTTTTGAAAGTAGATCAATACGAGTTGTATGATATACTTGCCGATCCGGGAGAAAAAATTAACCTTGCAACTCAGTTTCCTGAAATTGTTAATAAGCTAAATCATAACTATGAGGATTGGTGGAATTCTGTTTCAAAAAAATTTGATCAATATAATAACATCATTGTAGGGTCTGCAAAAGCCAATCCTTCTGTATTAGATGGTCAGTCTGCGCATGAAAAAGGAAAACTGCGCGTATGGGCCATAGAAGTGGAAACTGATGGAAGATATAAGATCGATATAGCCCGATGGCCAAAAGAAGCCAATAAACGCATTTCAGAAAATAAAGCAGGAAAATCAGTATCTGCATTCGGCAAGGCAAGTTTGCAAGTGGGGAACAATTGGAAAGAAATAGAGATTAATGAGGCTAATAAAGAGGCTACATTCTATGTTGACTTAAAGGCAGGCAAAACTAGTCTCCAGGCTTTTTTTAACGTAACTTCAGTTAGTCAAAAGTTGAACGCAGAATATATTTATGTAGAACGTATTGGTTTAGCCGATCCTCAAAAACTTAAAGTTTATCATGGGGTCAATCCGGATGAAATATTAAAATAACAAAACGTTTAATGGAATCTATTAACAAATAAGACCATACTATGAATGATATTAAAATGGGTTTCGCCGATATTGTAATTATTATAATCTACATTATTGGTATTCTCTCCATAGGACTATATTCCGTTCGTAAAAATAAAATGACCAGTACTAATTATTTTTTAGCCGGGAGAAGCTTGAATTGGATTGTGGTGGGAGCGGCATTATTTGCATCCAATATATCAACAATCCATATCGTAGGACTTGCTGCTGCCGGATATAACGAAGGGTTTGTATGGGGAAATTTTGAATGGATGGCTGTTTTCACACTTGTTCTGCTGGCACTCATATTTGCCCCTTTCTATTTTAAAACAAAGATATCTACGCTTCCTGAGTTTTTAGAAAAACGGTACGGCCCATCTTCCAGGATGTTTGTTGCCTTCATGGGAATTATTGCAGCGTTGTTTATTCATCTTGGTATGAGTTTATATGCAGGCGCTGTGGTATTCGAATCCTTCTTCGGGATCAATGTGTATCTATCAATTTTTATCATTTCCGCTATTACTGCCATATACACAATTATCGGAGGTTTAAAAGCGGTGATGATAACCGAAACGGTACAAACGGTGATATTGATTTCCGGTACTTTATTACTCACTGTTTTTGGAATTTTAGAATTGCCCAAACATGGGATCACTACATTCACTCAATTTCAGGCATCTTTAAAACATGGGCAACTCAGTTTGTTGCATTCTGCCGCATCAGTAAAAGCGCTTACGCCCAATGGTCATGATACGGGGCTTACCTGGTATGCGGTTCTTTTGGGATACCCGGTTTTAGGCATTTGGTATTGGTGTACGGATCAAACACATGTTCAGCGTATTTTAAGTGCACGTACACTGGATGATTCGCAGAAAGGCGCTTTGTTTGCCGGCTTTTTAAAAATACTTCCCGTTTTTATTTTAATACTTCCCGGCGTAATAGGGTATGTATTGTATAAAGATGTGATTGGAACAAACGCCAATCAAACATTTCCGGTATTGATCTCCCGTCTGCTTCCGGTTGGTGTAAAAGGCATTGTTGCAGCAGCGATGTTATCTGCTTTAATGAGTGTGGTTGCTGCTGCTTTAAATAGTTCAGCAACGCTTGTTTCCGTTGACATTGTTAAACGGTTCAGACCATCTATCACAGATAAAGGGCAGGTAATGATCGGCAGAATTGCCTCAGTTGTTATCATGCTGGTGGCTATGTTATGGTCTACACAAGGCGGTAATTTTTCTAGCATCTTTGAAGCGATCAATAAAATTGCTGCTGCAATGGCCCCACCAATCACTACCGTGTTCTTGTTGGGTGTATTCAGCAAGCGGGGCACAAAAGAAGCTTCCATCATTACACTTTGCGTGGGCTTCCTGCTGGGCATCATCTCCTTCTGTTTGGACTATGTTCCTATCAGTGGTAAAATGTACATCACTGATGAACTGGGGATACCTTTTATGATGCAGGCATGGTGGCTGTTCTGTATCAATTGTGTGATCTATTATATTGTTAGCTATCAAACACCCAAACCCGATCCTGTTGCCATTGCCGAATGTACCTGGCCCAGCCCGCTTTCCGTAATAACGCAAGGAAAATTTGAGGGAATACGCGATGTTCGATTGTTAGCCGGTATGCTTTTATTATTCCTTATTATTATGTATGCGATTTTTCATTAAAATGGGAAAATTCGGATGAAGACTTGTTAATTCAGGTAAAAATAATCACTGTTCATCCTGCTACCTTCATGTATAACGATTTAAACTTTTTTGAATGAGAAAGCTTTTAAAATTTACAACAGCCTTGTTACTTGCTGCTTCACTGATGCCGGCTTATTGCCAGATCTCTACTACCTCTGTATTAATAGATAAAAAGGAATTTGACCCCTCAACATTATTGTGGTACAAATCACCCGCATCTGCATGGGAGGAAGCCCTTCCGGTAGGCAATGGCCGTTTGGGTGCCATGGTATTTGGAAAGAATAATGAGGAAAGAATTCAATTGAATGATGATACCTATTGGAGTGGTGGCCCGTATTCAACGGTAGTGAAAGGAGGGTATAAGGAATTACCGGAAATACAGAAAGATGTTTTTGAAGGTAATCCGCTGAAGGCCCATAAACTTTTTGGAAGATATTTAATGGGGTATCCGGTTGAGCAGCAGAAATACCAGTCTTTGGCAGAACTGATCTTAAAATTCAATAATGAAAAAGAGGTAACCGAATATAAACGTTGGCTGGATCTGAAAACCGGTATCACCTGTGTAAAATATAAAGTAAATGGGGTAACCTATCAGAGAGAAGTATTTGCTTCAGTACCTGATCAAACTATTGCCGTAAGGATAACTGCAGATAAACCCGGCAGTATTTCTTTTTCTGCTGAATTACGTGGTGATCGAAATAAGGCGCATTCAAATTATGCAACGGATTATTTCAGAATGGATGGAATGGGCAATGATGGTCTGGTACTAAAAGGAAAATCTGCAGACTATTTGGGGGTGGAAGGAAAACTTCGATATGAAGCAAGATTGAAAGCGGTTGCAGTTGGTGGTAAGATGAAGGTGGATGATATTGATCTGGTCGTAGAAAATGCCAATTCTGTTACACTGTATTTTTGTAATGCCACCAATTTTGTTAACTACAAAGATGTTAGTGGTGATTATCATTCGAAGGTGGAATCTTATCTGAAGAATATTGAATCCAAGAGTTACGATCTTATCAAAGAATCTGCAATAAAAGATTATCAGACTTTCTTCAATCGTGTTTCGCTTGCCCTGCCCACTACAGAAAATTCTTTTCTTCCTACCGACGAAAGGCTTAAAAATTTTCCTACTAAATCTGATCCTCAACTGGCTTCTCTTTGTTACCAGTTTGGAAGATATGTTCTCATTTCCTCTTCGAGGCCCGGTACACAACCCGCAAATCTTCAGGGTATCTGGAATAACAATATGAACCCATCCTGGGATTCAAAATATACTACCAATATCAATACCGAAATGAATTACTGGCCGGTAGAAACGGCTAACCTTTCAGAAATGGCTAAACCATTGATTCAAATGGTAAAAGATCTTACAGACCAGGGTAGTGAAGTAGCAAAAGAACATTATGGTGCCGGTGGTTGGGTACTTCATCAAAATACAGATATATGGAGAGTTGCCGCACCAATGGATGGACCAACCTGGGGAACCTTTACGGTAGGCGGGGCCTGGTTAACGACACAACTTTGGGAACATTATTTATTTAGTTTAGATACCAATTATCTTAAAGACATATATCCTGTTTTAAAGGGGTCGGTAAAATTCTTTATGGATTTTTTGGTTGAGTATCCTAAAAATAAAAACTGGCTGGTAACCAATCCATCCACCTCGCCTGAAAATCCACCCAAAGGTCCCGGTTACAAATATTTTTATGATGAAGTAACTTCCATGTATTATTTCACTACCATTTGTGCAGGTTCTTCCATCGATATGCAAATCCTCACAGACCTTTTCAATGATTATGTTGCCGCAACAAAAGTGTTGGGTATTGATAAGGATTTTTCAGATAAAGTGGCAATCGCAAGATCAAGGTTAGTGCCCCCGCAGATTGGCAAAGACGGTATGCTGCAGGAATGGGCAGAAGATTTTGAACAAATGGAAGCAAAACACAGACATATTTCCCTTCTTTACGGCTTATACCCCGGTAATGTTATTTCAGTGAAAAAAACACCATCGTTAATAGAGCCCGTAAAAAAAGTACTTGAGGAGCGGGGAGATGATGGTGCCGGTTTTTCAAGAGCCTGGAAAATGAGTATTTGGGCCAGGCTGTATGATGGAAATAGGGCTTATAAAATTTTCAAGGGGTATATAGATAAGCAATGCTTTCCGCAACTGTTTGCAAAATGTTTTACTCCCATGCAGGTGGATGGTTCACTGGGTGTTACAGCCGGCATTACTGAAATGCTGGTTCAATCCTTTGAAGGGGTTATTGATCTGTTACCCGCCCTGCCAGATGAATGGACTGAGGGATCCTTTAACGGTGTTTGTGCAAGAGGGGCTTTTACAGTAAACTTTGATTGGAAGAATAGTAAGCTCACCAAAGCAGTTCTTTTTTCAAAAGAGGGAGGAGTATGCAGGATGAATGCCAAAATACCTGTAATGGTTTCACGCAATGGAAAGAAAATAACTGTCAAAAATAACGGGAACGGGATTGTGGAGTTTACAACGCAGAAAGGGGAACAATACGAAATCAATGCTCAATAAAAAAGGCTTATCCCAAATTTGATATAGAATTTGAAGAAATCTTTTTCATTTTTTGGGATCACGGCTTTCTGGAAATAGGGGGATTATGTTATGAGTGACCAACGCTCATGCGGCGAAAAAACAAAATATTCGCTGCATATTTGCGGTGATTAAATCCTAAATAAATAAAATAAAACCTATGTCGCTAACAGATTGGTCTGAGTTAAATAATAAACTCGAAAAAACTTTTAAGTTCAATAACTATAATGATGTTGTTTTATTCTCCAATAAAGTAATGCAAATTGCCATTATCCAAGACCATCATCCAGAAATTAATATCCATTATAACTTTGTGAAAGTACTTATTACCGATCATGAGAAAGGAGCGGTTTCAGAAAAATGTCACCGGTTTATTAATGAGGTTAATAAGATTAAAATTAATTAGGAGAGTCTTTTAGCGCTGGTAAATCGTTCCGAAAAAAAATCAAATTTGACTAGTATGCTTTTTTAAAATCCGCTTGCCCTCTGCTTTAACGGCGGGGCTTTTTCTAAAACGCCAGATAATATCACTGGCATATTTTCTGGATGCTTCTAAATCAACAATGGGTGAAGGATAGTGTTTACCAATCTCGCATTGATAAAGTTCTTGTTCAATGGCACTAAGTTTCCAGGGCTCGTGGATTTGATTGGCGGGAATATTTACTAGCTCGCTTACCCATTGCTTAATAAACAAACCATCTGCATCGTGTTCCATTGAATTTTTAATGGGGTTATAAATTCTAATAGTGTTAATGCCAGTTACACCAGATTGCATTTGTAATTGTGGATAGTGAATACCGGGTTCGTAGTCTAAAAATTGTCGCGCTAAAAAATGTAGGTTGCGCCAATCTTGCCAAAGATTAAACACAAAAAAAGAAACGACCATAGCGCGCATCCTAAAATTTAAATAGCCTGTTGTTACTAAGCAGCGCATGCAAGCGTCAATAATTGGTACACCGGTTTTTCCATCCTGCCAAGCTTTAATAAAAATTTCGTTTCTTGGTTTTTCAATTTGTGTCCGTCGTCAAACCAATGTAGACTTTTGGTTGTAGAGCGTTTCGTTGTTTAAAAATAGTGTTTTTTCTTTTAAAAATAATTTTCTACGTCTTTTTAGGGACTCTTTTTTGATGATCTCTCTTTGTTTGAGTATTAGTT
>JAPLEL010000184.1 GCA_026391415.1 Bacteroidota bacterium | reverse complement strand
AACTAATACTCAAACAAAGAGAGATCATCAAAAAAGAGTCCCTAAAAAGACGTAGAAAATTATTTTTAAAAGAAAAAACACTATTTTTAAACAACGAAACGCTCTACAACCAAAAGTCTACATTGGTTTGACGACGGACACTTTCCAACTTTTCAACAGTTCTCTTAGCAGATTCTAATCTAGTCTCTCTATTTTTTTCTATCAATTTATTTACGGCCCAATGTTCTAATTTATGATGAAAAGGAATTAATAGTGCCGCTATTGATACTAAAGCCACTAACATTAAAAATGGAGAATGATGCGTTGCTTTTTCTAAAATAGGATGTACTAATAAGTTTATAAATTCAAAAACAATCAATAAGGCAATAACACTTAAGAACTCTATCGCTTTTGGATTTGTGATGTAGTTGCGGCTGAAAATTAAAAATATAATAAAGAAACTAACAATACCTACTGCAATAAATGTGTATTGCAGATTTTCTTTTTGGGCTTCTTCGAATTTATCTTCTTCTAATTTTTGCTCTTGCTGACGTGCTTCTTCTTCTACGCTCATTAACTGCGCTTGTTGCAATGTTTTAACGTTAAATAAACTATCACTGGCTAATCTATAAATTTCAGAATATTTAAAAGCACTATCAATATTTGAGTCGTGATAAATATTTAAAAGCAGTTTTGCAGGCCCAACATTTAAAGTATAAAAATCGGTATTCTTTACACTGGAGATTGCTTTGGTAGCATAAAGTTTTGCAGAATCTTTTTGGTTATTAGCGTAAAAATAATTTGCAATTGCAGAATAAGCGGTGCTTTTAAATTTGGGTGAATTAATTCTATTGGCTTCATTTAAAGCTAGGTTCCAGTAACTTAATGCCAAAGTTGAATTTCTCATTGCGGCATGAATACTACCAAATTGTAAATAGGTATTAGTTAACCAATAATTAATACCAGTTTTAATAGCCATTTCATAAGCTTTTTGGGTATAAATCAATGCAGAGTCAACTTTATTCATCGCTAAATAAATAGTTCCCATATTCTGGTTCATATTTAGATCCTGCTTCAATTGCGCCTTTATTATAGGATACGGCTTTTTCAAAATCGCCCATAGTTAAATACGACAAAGCAAGCATGGCTTTTCCAAATGTTTTTAATCGCTCATCTTTAGACTTTTCAGCTACTTGATTAGCCAAAATACCATATTCTAAACTTTTAACTTGGTTACCAAATGCTATGTAATCGTAAGAAAGGCAACAATATCCTAACACTTGACATACTAAATCATTATTTTTTTGTCCATATAATAAAATTCTCTCAGAATTATGCATATCCTCAACCGGATTCGTTTCAGAGATAGTTAATGCACTCATTGCTAAGTAATACCTAGCACTATCATTTTTTTCTGCAGCAATCTTTGGTAATAACGAATCGATATTTGGAGGTTTCTGAGAGAAATCTACTTTATTACTTTGAGCAAAAGTTGTAGTAATAGATAAAAGAAGTATATACGTTAAATGGGTAAAAAATTTCATTTGATGTAGTTTTTAGAATTTCATCAAAAATCAGTAATTGTAAGAAATTTTGTAATTAAACGTACTTTAGATATGTTCCATTTTAGTAATTGGGAACATTTTAGGCTAAAAGTTTGCCAATTTGTTCCTAAATGCTATTTTGGAACAAATAACAATAAGTAATTTGCCATTTTGATCCCTACTAGTTTTAAACTTGTTTATTCAAAAAAATAATCAAAAAAAATGAAAAATCTACTATTATCAACAATCATTGCCGCAAGTTTATTTGCCTGTAAATCAGAAACAAAACCTGCATTTGACTTAGTGAACGCAAAAAAAGAAATAGAAGCAGCAAACAAAAAAATCTCTGATTTTATAGTTAAAGGCGATTCCGTTGCAATGGCAAATGCTTACAGTAAAGACGGTAAATTTATGGGAAATAATATGCCTTCTATTTTGGGAAAAGATAAGATAACGTCTTTCTGGGGTGGTTTTATAAAATTAGGGGTTGGTTCACTTACGCTTAATACACTAGAAGTATGGGGCGATGAAAACTTTATTACCGAAGAAGGTTTGTTTGAAGTTACTTTAAAAGATGGCAAACAAGCAGATAAAGGGAAATATATTGTTTTATGGAAGAAAGAAGACGGTAATTGGAAATTACATAGAGATATGTCAAATACAGATCTTCCTGCAGCAAAATAGTTTTTTCAATTTATTTTTAATTATAACAAAGCAACCCTTTTTCAACTCATAATAAGCGTATAGAATAAAATAATGACCGCAATCAGCAAACCCAGAATTGAATCCATAGATCTATTAAAAGGCTTGGCAATGGTTATAATGGCGCTAGACCATGTAAGAGATTATTTTCATTATTCTGCATTTTTTTTCGCTCCAGCAGATCCAACGCAAACTACCTTACCTATCTTTTTTACTAGATGGATAACACATTTTTGTGCGCCTGCTTTTAGTTTTTTAGCGGGCACTTCTGCATATATGGTTGGTAAAAGAAAAACCAAAAATGAATTAGCTGGTTTTTTATTAAAACGTGGTTTGTGGTTAATGTTTATAGAATTAACCATTGTTGGATTTGGTTGGTTTTTTGATGTGCATTTTGGCATATTAGCCCTATTAACAATTTGGTCTTTGGGAATAAGTATGATTTTTTTAGCAGGATTAATTTATCTGCCTATCAACTATATTTTAATTTTTAGTGTAGCACTAATTTTTGGTCATAATTTGTTAGATACAATACATCTACCAGGTAATATGTATTGGTCAATGCTTCATGAGCAATCTTTTTTTAAATTAAATAATAACAGACTATTATTAGCTGGATATCCAATCATACCATGGATTGCAGTAATGTCATTAGGGTATTATTTTGGCAGATTTTATGAAAAATCGTACGATGGAAATCAACGAAAAAAACTGTTTAACACTATTGGAACTATAGCCCTTGCATTGTTTGTATTTTTAAGATATACAAACTTTTATGGAGATTCAAAGTTGTTTACGCATTATGGTTCTTTTGCTAAAGACCTAGTTTCATTTTTAGATCCTCAAAAATATCCGCCATCATTATTATACCTTTTAATGACCTTAGGTGTAGCATTTTTAATTTTAGCTAATTCCGAAAAATGGAAGGGAAAACTAGTCAACTTCTTTTGCACTTTTGGAAGAGTGCCATTTTTCTATTACATAATCCATACTTATTTAATTCACCTTTTAGCAATGCTCTTTGCACAGCTAACTGGTTTTGGATGGAGCAATATGATTTTAACTACTTGGATTGGTTTAGTACCAGGACTTAAAGGCTATGGAGTTAGTCTTTGGGCTGTTTATGTTATTTGGATAGGAATCATATTTTTTCTATATCCAATTTGTAAAAAGTACGATATATATAAACAAAACCATAAAGACAAATGGTGGCTTAGTTATTTGTAATGCTTGTTGCAGTAAATAACGCAAACAAAAAGGGCTCATAGAAATATGAGCCCTTTTTATATCAAATTCAATTAAATTATTTTGCTGCAGGAGCTGCAGGAGCTGCAGGAGCTGCTGGCGTATCAGAGTTAAAACAATCTCTGTGTAATTTCCATTTGCCATCTTCTTTTTTCCAAAGAACTAGGTATTTTGCATTTTCAACAACTGTTCCATCTTTAATATTTAGTGCAAATGTCCCTTGCTCTGTAAGGGTATTTTCGTCGCCCCAAACTTCCTTTGTTGTTAACTTGATTCCAGTTATACCAGCTTTAAATATGCCTGACATAAGAGATTCAATCGCTTTTCTGCCTTCTACTGAAGGGCTATTTGGATTTAAAACGGTTGCATCAATCGTGTAGCAGTTTGCAGCCAAACCAACTGAGTCGCCTTTACTTACATACATCTCAAAATTCTTATTTAATTCTGCAATATCAGCTTTTGCTTTAGTTAAGTCAAAAGCTTCAGTATTGGTTTTACAAGCAAATAATGTGCTAGAGATTAACACTCCTAAGATGATTTTTTTCATGGTTTTTAATTTTTAGTTTATAAAATCAAAGAAAATGGATTGGTTTTAAAAGTTTTTTTTAAATTTTACTTATTTGTTCCTTTTTCGCAATTTGGAACATATTTGAACTGATTCTAGTGTTATTTTGATGAGTTAACGAAATAATTGACGATTTAGAAATAAACACATACACATTAAAGCTAAAATGGGCCTCAAAATTTGCGTTCTGCAATAGTATAACTCCTTAATTACTATGCTCTTTTACTTATCTTGACCAAGATTTAACTAGTAATAAACCATTTATGGCAATACTATTTCCCTTGTTTGGGATTTTTACTTCTTTTATTTTGATTTACTATTTAAGCTCATTAAATAGGTCGAACATATTTTTAGCCTTATTCTTCCTGTGCTGCAACCTAGTGGTTATGGTATACTATGGCTTACATTTTTCGAAGGATATCTTTTGGGAAGGAGTCTGCTTTGTAAATTGGCTGCCCTTATCTTATTTATTAGGGCCTTTGTTATTTTATTATGTAAAAACAACCCTTGCATCCAATAAAAAACTAAAAAAATACGACTGGCTGCACCTACTACCTGCTTTTTTTACCATTATCAATTGCTTACCTTTTACCACATTGCCTTTCGATCAAAAAGCAAAAATTGCCCATGAAATTGTAAATATTACAGAAAATTATAATCTCAATTTTTACTTTGTTTCTTTTGAATTTATTCTTTTCTCAAGGTCTATTCACTTATTAATGTATGCATTTTTATCTATTGGATACTTCTACAACAATGGAAGAATAACACTAAATATATTTAAAAAGCTTCCTTCTAACCATTCAATTATAAAGCGGTGGATATATTTATTATGTAGTATTCAAATTGTTATTGCCATTAATAGTATTGGCCACATGACTACAGTATATGGTATTTATTTTTCTATTTTTAATATACCATCAACCAAATTATTCTCCGAAAAATATTATTTTGAAATTTGTGGAGGCGGATTTTTTCTACAAAATATTTTTTTATTCTTATTCCCTAAAATTCTTTATGGGAACGTATCTTATACGGGTAATAAACAGAGCGATAATATTATAACAGCTTTAAAATCTAGTTTACCTAAGAAGGTTAAAACGGCTGAAGCTATTCAGGACTTTGAAAAAACGTTAAATGATTATTTAGTTAAAACGCCATTTATTCAAAAAGAATTTTCGCTTTCTCAAATGTCTTTCGATTTAAAAATTCCAGAAAGGTTTCTGTCTAATTATTTTAATAATGATTTGAACATTACTTTCAGTGAATGGCGAAAAAATTTAAGAATCGATTATGTATGTCATTTAATTGAACAAGGCGAAACAAAAAATCTAACAATAGAAGCTATTTCATCTAATGCAGGGTTTGCTTCTAGGTCAAAATTTATTGATGCTTTTAAAGAGCGAAAAGGGGTTACGCCATCTGCTTTTATAAAATCTATTTCTATTTAAATATTTCCAACACATTATTCTCATATTTCCCCCAAATTTTTCCTAACCTTTGCAGGTATTTTAATAAATAATACTATGCAATACAGAGAAATAGGACAATCAGGTATAACAGCTTCTGCCATTACATTTGGTGCTTGGGCGATTGGTGGATGGATGTGGGGCGGAGCCGATCGTAAAGAGGCATTGGAAGCCATTTTAGCATCGTATGAACTTGGCGTTACTTCAATTGATACAGCACCAGCTTATGGCCAAGGCTTAAGTGAAGAAATTGTTGGGGATGCTTTAAAAGTATTGCCCCGACACAAACTGCAGATTCTTACCAAATATGGTCTTCGTTGGGATATGCAAAAAGGCCAGCATTTTTTCTCGAGTAAGTTCAATAACGGGAGCCCATTATAAGTGTATAAATATGCAGGCAAAGAAAGTGTGATTGAAGAGTGCGAGCAATGCTTGCGCAGATTAGGCACAGACTATATTGATCTTTTTCAAATTCATTGGGCAGATCCTACCACGCCAATTGAAGAAACGATGGAAGCTATTGTACAATTACAAAAACAAGGAAAGATAAGAGCAGGAGGTGTTTGTAATTATACTGCAGATCAAATGAAAGTTGCAGAAACTGTGGTATCGCTCGCCTCAAACCAAGTGCCTTATAGCATGGTGTTTAGAGATATTGAAAAAGAAGTAGTGCCATATTGTATTGAAAACAAAAAAGCAGTGATTGCTTATAGTCCTTTACACAGAGGTTTGCTAACTGGTAAGTTTAAACCCGGACATGTTTATAACGATGGAGATACAAGAGAAAGCAATCGTTTTTATACTGCAGAAAATATTTCTAGAACCAATGTTTTTTTAGATACAATTAAGCCATTGGCAGCCGACAAAAACATTACACTTGCGCAATTAGTCATTGCATGGACATTGCAGCAACCAGGCATTACCATTGCATTAGTTGGTGCTAGAAATGCTGAACAAGCTACCCAAAATGCAAAAGCAAGCGACGTAATTATAACGCCCGAAGAAATGCGTATTATCAATAATAATTTAAATGAACTAGCATTAGTTTTTTAATTACCTTAAGTAATTAAATCACTTATTCTGATGCAATTTTAGCAGAACTGTATTCTTTATAATTTTTTAAAAAATCAACTAAATTTTAAAGACTATTAAGTATGACAGAAATTCATAAACCTAGAATTGAAACTATTGATCTTTTAAAAGGCTTGGTAATGGTAATTATGGCCCTTGATCATGTTAGAGATTACTTTCATTATTCCGCCTTTTTTTTCGATCCAACAGATCCTTTACAAACCACATTCCCCATTTATTTTACTCGATTTATTACTAATTTCTGTGCGCCAGCATTTAGTTTTTTGGCAGGCCTTTCTGCATTTATGGTGGGCAAAAGAAAAAGCAAAAAGGAACTTTCTGTATTTTTATTAAAGCGTGGCATTTGGTTAGTTTTTGCCGAAATAGTCATTTTAAATTTTGGTTGGTTTTTTGATATTCACTACAAATGGATTGTTTTACAGGTAATATGGGTATTAGGTATCTGTATGATTTTATTAGCAGCGTTAATTCATCTTCCTTTAAAGTACCTGCTTATTTTTAGTTGTGTTTTAATTTTTGGACATAATTTACTTAACTCTGTACATTTTGATGGGAGTATGTTATGGTCGTCTTTACATGAGTATCATTTCTTTCCTACTATTGTTAATCATAGGATAGCTTTTTCTTATGCAATTATACCTTGGGTTGCTGTTATGTCTCTTGGTTATTATTTTGGTTCTTTTTATGATAGCGCTATTGAACCCAAAGAACGTAAAAAATATTCAATACAATAGGAATTGCATCATGGGCGCTTTTATTAGTTTTAAGGTTCACGAATGTTTACGGAAATCTTTTGCCTTGGAAAGATTACGGAAATTTTTCTCAAAATTTATTTTCATTTTTAAATTTTACCAAATATCCTCCGTCACTAAACTTTTTATTATTAACAATAGGAGCCACTTTGCTATTTCTAGCGAATACCGAAAACCTCAAAGGACGAATAGTTAATTTCTTTTGTGTCTTTGGCAGAGTTCCCTTTTTCTATTACATTATACATATCTATTTAATACATTTAATTGCGCTTTTGTTTGCTCAACTAACTGGGTTTGGTTGGGAATCAATGATCTTAAAAAGGGCAGTTTGGAAAACACCCGAATTAAAAGGGTATGGGTTTAGTTTGCCTTGGGTCTATTTAATTTGGATTTGCTTGATTGCATTGCTCTATCCTCTTTGCAAAAAGTTTGACCATTATAAACAGAACAATAAAGATAAATGGTGGTTAAGTTATTTATAAAGCACTTGAGGCCTCTAGTAATAGGGGCCTTTTTATTATGTTTAATGTAGTAACTTGGCATCAAGTTAAATAACTATTAAACCTTACTATCATGGATTCTCGCAGAAAGTTTTTTCAAAAATTAGCCGGTCCTTTTATTGCAATTCCATTAATGTCCGGAAAAGAATTCCCGCTTTTCAATGACGAAAAAAAAGTAGTGTATCAGGGCCCAGTTTTAAGGGTTGCTATTATGGGCCTAGGTAGTTATGGCACCCGTGTTGCGGAGGCTATGCAATCTTGCACAAAAGCAAAACTAGTTGGAATTATTAGTGGCACTCCTACTAAAATTACGGCATGGCAAACCAAATATAATATCCCCGAAAAAAATTGTTATAACTACGAAAATTTTGATGCTATAAAGGATAACCCAGATATAGATGCGGTATATATTATTACACCCAATGCATTGCACAAGAATCAAGCAATTAGAGTTGCTAAAGCGGGTAAACATGTAATCAGCGAAAAGCCTATGGCACTTAATGCGCATGAGGGCCAAGAAATGATTGATGCTTGTAAAAAAGCAAATGTGAAATTATTAGTAGGATATAGAATGCATTTCGAAGCCAAAACATTAGAAGTGATTCGAATGAGACAAGCAGGAGAATTAGGAAAAATTGTATTCTTTCAAGGTCTTTGTGGTTTTAAAATTGGCGACCCTACACAATGGCGTTTAAACAAACAATTAGCTGGTGGCGGTTCAATGATGGATATAGGCATTTATGCAATAAATGGTGCTAGGTATATGGTAGGTGAAGAACCTATTTGGGTGACTGCACAAGAAACAAAAACAGATACTATTAAATTTAAAGAAGGCGTTGACGAAACCATTCAATTTCAACTCGGATTTTCTGGCTAGCATCTTGTTTGTCGAGTTATGGCATGAGCGGGCTTGATCGCTTTTATTTAAATGGCGACAAAGGATTTGCCGAATTACTACCCTCAACCGGATATGGCCCTATAAAAGGAAAAACAAATAAAGGAGAGTTAACACAAGCGCATGTAACACATCAAACAGTACAAATGGAAGAGTTCTCCGCCATTATTCTAGAAGGTAAAAAGCCAATTGTGCCGGTAGATGGCCAAGAAGCGCTCAAAGATTTAAAAATTATTGATGCCATTTATGCATCGGTTAAAAATAATAAGAAGATTAATTTAGACTTATAGCTCTATAAACAGTAGCAGCAACAAAATAATAACTTACTTTTTGAAAGTAAACAACTAAATTGGTAGTTCATTAAAAAATTAAGTATGAAAAAATTCTTCTTTGCACTGGTTGTAACAGCTTCAGTAGTTGCTTGTTCAACACCCGAAACAAAAACGGCTGATGCCACAACGCAAGATCAAGTTGCTGGTTCTGCAAAATCAGATACCCTTAATCAAGCCGAGATTGCAACTAAACTTAAAGGAATGGAAGCTACTTGGAACTTATCTAGTTTAGACAAAGACTATGGCGCTAAAGTAATTAATGATATTTTGGCAGATGACTTTTACGGAACAAGCCCTAAGGGTGAAATGAATGATAAAAAATGGATTTTATCAAATCTTGATTCAAATCAAACAGAAGTTGTGAATGGTCCTATGAGCGTTCATTTCTATGGTTCGAATTTTGCTACGGTGGTTGGATCACATATTAGTAAGGATAAAGGTAAAGACGGAAAGACATTCACAAAACACCATGCTTGGACAGATACTTATATGGAAAGAAACGGAAAATGGCAATGCATTGCATCTGCTGGAAATAGTTCAATAGAGGTAATAAAATAATTCAGATTTTTTTATAAAGCCACTTATGAAATAAATCATAAGTGGCTTTTTTCTTTTTCTGATAACAGCGCAATCAATTCTTTATTCTTTGTAACAAACTTCTCAAGTAGAGATAAATAAATAATACATCTAAAGTTCACTTTTTCATTATCAATAATAAATTTATTCGATAAAAGGGGCATTCTAAATTCCCGATTTTTTATATAATAGTTTCTCATGGCTACTGAGTTTTCAGTTTCTTCAACGGCTACTTTATTATTCATAACATAGCTTTCCATTCTTCTTCCTCCTTTAGTTAAATTATAATATCTTCTAAAGAAAACATTTGCTGTATACCATTCCTCTATTTGATCTAGTATTAAATTATTATCTGCAAGCTGAGTAGAAAATGCTTCGTAATATTCTGATAATTTTATTTTTGCTTCACTTGAATTAATATTACTAAAACTTCCGTTTGAAATGGTGTTTTTATACGATGAATTATTTTGATAAAATGAGGATCCAAATGTCAATCTATCAATTTGATTTATGACAGAGTCTATATACGCATCTTCATTTAATTTATTTTGATGATACATAAAAGAGAAGTTGCTAAGTTTATTGAATATCAGATGTGATTGTGAATATTCAATTATTTTTTTTTGAAGTTCAACAGAGTCTTTTTTAAGATCTATAATGATTGAGGTAAGATTTTGTTCTTTTTTATGATTTAGTACTTGATGCTCTCTAATACTCTCGGCTATGAATCCCATACTTACAGCAATGAAAATCATGAAACCTTCTAATAGGTACTCTTTCCAAGGTTTTACTTGGTGGTGTAAATGCGGGTGGTGGTGTACTTCCATTTTTTTATTTTATAGTTGAAAATAAGATTTTGTTTTCATTTAAAGCCGTTCATACCCGCCTTCCTATTTATTTTTTAGTTTCTTTTTCTTATCATTCGAATGCTTATCTTTAAAACAATTGCTTTTAACCATATAAAGTAGCATCAAATGAAATTTAAAAATCCGGTAGCAAATAGTTTTTTAGTTGTGTTATTTCTTGGAATTTCACTCTGCATTTTTGCCTCTAAGCAAATTGCTAATAAACTAACCAATTTAAGCAATCATCATACAGACACCACAATTGAAGATCCTAAACGACTTCCCGAAAATGGTTTAAAAGGGCTTGACGTTGCACCTGGCTTAGAGGTGCATAGTTTTGCTACTGAACCCATGTTAAAAAATCCTACTAATATAGACGTAGATGAACGCGGAAGGGTTTGGGTAACGGAAGCCTATAATTATCGTCCTGCCAACACGGGTAATCCTACCAATCCTTTGGGCGATAGAATTATGATTTTAGAAGATACCAATGGAGACGGCAAAGCGGATACTGCAAAACTGTTTTATCAGGGACCTGAACTAAATGCGCCATTGGGTATTTGTGTTTTAGGAAATAAAGTAATTGTATCGCAAAGCCCTTATGTGTGGGTGTTCTACGATGATAATGGAGACGATAAAGCCGATAGAAAAGAAATTTTATTTAGTGGAATTGGTGGAGAACAACACGACCATTCCGTACATGCATTTACTTTTGGAATGGATGGAAAATTGTATTTTAATATAGGTAATGAGGGCAAAACATTGAAAGATAAAAATGGCAAAGATGTATTAGACCAAGATGGCGATGTGATAGGCCCAAATAAATACAAACAGGGCATGGTTTTTAGATGCAACCCCGATGGATCAAACGTAGAATGTTTGGCTAGTAATTTCAGAAACCCTTATGAAGTAGCCGTTGATAGCTATGGCAGTTTGTGGCAGAGTGATAATGACGATGATGGAAATAAAGGGGTACGTATTAACTATGTTATGCCATATGGTAATTATGGCTATAGGGATGAAATGACTGGGGCAGGATGGCAAGCAAGTAGAACTAATATAGAAGATTCTATTCCCATGCGTCACTGGCATTTAAACGATCCTGGCGAAGTGCCCAATCTTTTACAAACAGGCGCAGGATCTCCTACCGGAATAATTTTTTATGAAGGAAATTTATTGCCAGCGCAGTTTCAAAACCAAATGATTCATTGCGATGCAGGACCAAACGTAGTGCGCGCATATCCAGTAACAAAAAATGGAGCGGGTTATACTGCCTCAATAGTTAATGTTTTAAAAAGCGAAACAGACCAGTGGTTTAGACCATCTGATATTTGTGTTGCGCCCGATGGATCTTTAATTATTGCAGACTGGTATGATCCAGGCGTAGGAGGACATCAAGCCCGTGATCAAACCCGTGGAAGAATATATCGGGTTGCTCCTCCTCAAGCTTCAAAATATACCCTACCAAAACTTGATTACAGCACTGCAGAAGGGGCTCTTGCCGCATTGCAAAATCCAAATTTATCTGTTCGGTATCATGCATATAACGTCTTACAACAAATGGGCAATAAGGCAACTATTGCATTAGAGAAATCTTGGAATACGTCTGCCAATTCGCATTTTAGGTCAAGGGCTTTTTGGTGTTTAGTGAATATGCCAACAAACAATGCAAAAAAGTACATTCAAGAGGCAATTGTATCTGCCGACCCAGATTTACGCATTATTGGAATTAGGGCCGCAAAACAATTAGGCATAGCGCTTGTAGAAACAATTAGCCAATTAGTGAATGATTCAGATGCCCAAGTACGCAGGGAATGCGCTTTGGCTTTACACCATTTTAAATCTGCGGAATCTGCCAAACTATGGGTAGCACTTGCCGCTCAGCACGATGGAAAAGACCGTTGGTATTTGGAAGCACTAGGTATTGGCGCCGCTGAACAATGGGATAGTTTCTTTGAAGCTTATTTGTCTTCAATTAAAGATCCCCTAAAAACAGCCGCTTCGCGTGATATTGTTTGGAGGGCAAGAACGCCAATTGCTGTTCCTTTTTTAGCAATATTGGCATCGGATAGTACAGTGAGTTTAAAAGATAGGGCTAGGTATTTTAGAGCATTTGATTTTAATAATTGTTCAATAAAATCACCTCTACTATTACAAATAATTGAACAAAATAAAAACAAGGATATTTCACTAAATAAAATGGTGTTATATGCATTGGATATTTCTGCCGTTACAAATTCTGAATTAGCACAAAAAGCATTGTTGGAAGTACTAGAAAGTTTGTATGGAACAACTCAATATATTGATCTAGTAAATAGATTCGAAGTAAAATCAGAATGCAACAACTTACTAAAACTTTCAATGCAACAGCCTTACCAATTAGTGAGTAAAACTGCATGCATTTCATTAATACAACTTTGTGGAATCGATCCTATTTTGAAAATTATAAATTCAAAAGATATTGAGCAACAAAAAAGTTTGATTGCTATACTTGGATTAATTGGAAGTACAGAATTAATTGAAATGTTACAAACCATTTTATTATCAGAAAAATATTCAATGACGCTAAAAAAATATTGTGTAGCTGCATTGGGTAAAAGTAGAAATGGAGAAACAAAAGTGCTTCAACTTTTAAGAGATAAAAAAATTGAATCTACACTAATTAATGATTTGGTTGCAAGTATTATTGGCTCAAGAAATGAAGCTGTTCGAAAAGAAGCAGCCACTTATATTAGTACTACCACTAAAAAAGTCGACGACAAAAAAATACCAACACTTGCCTCATTAGCATCATTTAAAACCAATGCAATTGCAGGCAAAAAAGTGTTTACTAATTACTGTATACTTTGTCACCAAGCGAATGAAATTGGCTATGATTTTGGTCCAAATCTTTCTGAAATAGGATCTAAACTTCCTAAACTAAGTTTATTAGACGCTATCGTACATCCCTCTGCTGGCATAGGTTTTGGCTACGAAGGATGGGATTTGGTTACGAAAGATGGTGGAAATTTTTCTGGAATTATTACTAGTAAAACCGACCAAGATCTTGAAATGAAATTTCCTGGCGGCGGTAAGATAAATTTCAAAACTAAAAATATAAAATCCCTTACTCAAATGAAGCAATCCATTATGACGGAAGGGCTATACAAACAGATGTCTTTTCAGGATATGGCAAACCTGTTAGAATATCTTTCTGGTCTGAAGAAAAAGTAAAAATACTGGAAAAAGAAAACAGGTAAAATAATTTAAAAGTCCAATAATTGCTTTCTAAATTTTATATAGTTTCTTTTATTTTCTTTAACAAAGGCAGCTTCGGATGGAGCTTGTAAATACCTGTAAGATACTCTCGACTTATCACTGCTTTTAACATTAATTTGGTCGCGATAAAAGGTAATAGAGAAGTTAATTATTTTTGCAATTATATCAATTGTGCTAATTCCTTTATCTGTTAAAGTATATAAAAACACTTTTTTATTTGTAGGGTGATTTCTTTTTTCAATCAAAGCATCATCTGCTAAAGTTTTTAATCTTGAAGCCAAAACTTTAGAAGTTATTCTTTCTTTCATATCCAGCAATTCTCCATAAGTATGCTTATTATGAAAGAGCATATTTCTAATAATTAGCAATGTCCATTTATCGCCAATAACATCAATTCCAGTTGTAATAGGGCAGTGAGATCTTATGTTAGTTTTACTCATGTGGTAGATTTTTTAGGGATTACAAATCTATAAAAGTTTATGATATTTCTCTATTTAATTTTAAATGGCTACACCATTTAATGTATCCCCTTTTATATCAAACATTTAACCTGTAAAATTCAACAAAATCGTGGAATCAAATAAAGGAGGGCAGAGCAGTTAAGGGAAGTGGCAAAAAGTTCTATTATTATATGATAAAAATTCAAATAATTTACTATATTGCTTTCTTAATGAAATCAATTACCTAAATTAATGGTTCTCAAAAACTAACAGTATGAAATACACACTATTCATTTTTTGTTTTGTAACAATGCTTTTGTCTTGTTCTGAGAAAAAAGAAGCCAAAAGGATTCCTTTAACAAGTACCTCTAAAGAGGCTATTGAAAACTATAATCAAGGTGTTTTTCGAGATGAGCAGCTAGAAAATGACGAATCAAATGCAAGTTTTAAAAAGGCATTTGAACTCGATTCAAATTTTGCACTAGCTAAAATAAACTACAATAATCCAACTGATCCTGCTGATAACAAAAAAAGGCTAGTTGATGCTTATAACAATAGAGCTAAATTATCTGAAATAGAGTCTGTAATTGTGTCAATAAAGTATGAAACAACCATTAACAATGATTATGCTAAATCTGACTTAATGATGGATTCGCTGATAAAAAAATATCCAGATTACTATGAGCTTTATCTGAACTCTGCATACATCAAAAACAAACTTAATAATACTGATGGCTGTATGAATAGGTTTAAGGAGGCATTAAATGTAAATCCTGAATGTTATGCTGCGGCATTGTCATTACCTGATTTGCATTCTACAAATGGTACTCCTTCTGGGGCAAATTATTTTAATATGCTGCCATTAGAAAAAAGAAATTTAGACGAAGCAGAGAAATATTTTAAACTAGCAGCTAAAATTCGGCCAAAAGCACCTGCAACATCTCGTATGTATGGTAATTTATATCGTACAAAAGGAGATTTAGATAAGGCACTTGAAAAGTACCAAGAATCTGAAACGCTAAACACTGAAAAGTCAAGTTTATTAGCACAAAGCTATCAAATGTTAGGCCACGTTTATTTATACAAGGGTGAATATGATAAAAGTAGGGAATACTATAAAAAGTATGAAAATTTCGGAATAGAATTACGTAAAAAATTTGGAGGTAATACAGGTGTCTCTGATAGGATAGCGCTTACCTATTTATACGAAAAAAAGTATGATGAAGTAATTCTAGAAGCAAATCAAATATTAGTAAAAATTGATAGTTTGAAAATTCCAGAGAGAAATAAAATAACAAATCGCTTTAGCATAGAAGATTTAAAATTTGCAACTTATGGCCATAGTTTAAAAGAAGAAGATGCACAAGCTTCTATGAATAAATTAATTAATTATAGGATTGCTTATAAAATGGATCAAATTAAATTGGCTACTAATCAAAATGAAATCAATAGAATTGATAATGCTGTAAAATGCGATTCGTTATATTATAACATATGGTTCAATATACTTTTTGCCCACTACGAAGAAGCCGAGAAAAAAACAAAAGACTTTGAAATGGCGTCTACTGAACAGTTGAAAACTAATCCTAAAGCGATGAACCGCTATTACAGTTTATTAGGGTACCTGAATTTAATGGAAGGGAAAGTAAATGAGTCTTTAGAAAATTTCAAAAAAGTGATTGGAATAGAAGACGATATTTATTTTTATTATTTTTATGCATTGGCTTTAAAAGCCCAAGGTAATAAGGTGGAAAGCGAAAAAATATTCACTAAAATTAATAGTGTTTATTTCGTTCAATGGCAGGTAGCAATCGTTAAAGAATTAGCAAAAGCACAACTAAATGCAGGTAACTAAAATATACAAAGGACTTACTTTAACGGTTTGTATATTATCTTCCCTGAGTTTACTAGCTCAAGAAAGAAAAATTGAACTTCCGCTTAGTTCTAATAAAATAGAATGTGTTCATATAGACAATAGAGGGCTTCTATGGATTGGAACAGAAGAAGGATTGAATGTATATAATCGTGAATTAGTTAATTCATTTTACTCCAATATTGTTGATTCAACTAGTTTACTGAATTCTGAAATTTTCAGAATTCAGTATCTGGCTGGGGATACGGTACTAGCGTTTTCTAAAAACGGAATAAATGTTTTTAATCCTTATGGGTTTAATTTCTCTAGGATTATTACAAAGAGTGCTCCAGTTTCATTAATTAAAGATCTTTCAAATAATGACTATTGGCTAACTACCCAAAATAATGGGGTGCTCCATTTTAGTCCATCACTGAAATCTTTGAAATCTCTTGAGTATGATCCACTAAATCCGCTTTCTATTTCTAGTGCTAAATTCAATAATAATCAAAGAGATATTGTTAATACTATTAGCAGCCGATTTATATTAATTGGAACCATCAATGGATTTAATGTATTTGATAGAACCCAAAAAACTGTAAAAAGATTTTTCAAAAAAACAGGTAGTTATTTATTGTCTAATGAAATAAATGATATTGAGCCCTTAAGCGCCAATAATTTATTTTTAGTGGCTACTTCAAGTGGCTTAAATGTTTTTGATAGTAAGAATAATCAATTTACCAAAGACATACTTTTTCAAAACCAAAAAGTAGTTGATGTTACCAAAGTAGATAGTCAATCCTTTTTAGTGTTAACAGAAACCTCTTTGTGTAAATTAAGTCTTTTACCAGATGGTAGTTTTGGTCCAATACAAATTATTAGTTCAAATAAATCTTTTTCTGAAGCACGTTTTTGCTTTGGGAAAAAAGAAGTTTTTATTTGGTCACCAAATCAGTCTTCTTTTGTTCAATATAATAAAATTAGTGGTACAATAAAGGAAGTAAGCATTAAAAATAAAATCACTGCTTTTGTTATCGATGAAAAATCAGATGATATAGTTGTAGGAACAGTAAATGGCTTGTTTGCCATAAGTAATTTTAAACAATTTATAAATGATGCTCCTAGCAATATAATTAATGGAGAAATAGTATATTATAAAGCACTAGACGAATCAAATAGCATAATTGTTTCAGGATCCGAAATAAGCTTTGTTAAAAACAATGCACAGGTAACTAGAAAAATAAATCTTCCATTTTTAGTTGGCAAGAATAGTTCAAGCAAAATTTCATTCGAAATCAATGGTAGTAAATTATACATTGCAACTAGTGAGCTTTATGAAATTGATTTATCAAACGGAACTATAACGCAAATTCCACTATTAACTAAAACTGCCACTGTTAGCGTTAGCTCAATTTCTAATTTAAAAATAATTGGTAACGACTTGTATGTTTCTTTACCAGAAGGCATTACAGTTTTGAATACCAATACTAAATCAGTTACGCGTTTCCAATACGACCCTTTAATTAATAAAAACATTCCAAAAGGATTTGAAGATATTGAACAAATAAATGATCAGTTATGGGTTAGTAATTCCGAAACCGGACTTTATTTGTTTAATAAAAACCTTAATTCATTTGTACGCCAATTCAATTTTGTACTAAATGATTTAACAACATTAGCAAGCGGCTCACCTACAAGATTGTTTTATATTAATGGAACCGATTATTTAATTATTGCTTCAAAAGGTGATGGTTTATTTAGATATAATTTAAAATCAAAACGCTTTAACAACTATTCAACTAAGGATGGTTTATTGTCGAATAATGTTATTGATTTAATGCAGTCTAATAATAATATTTGGGTAGTTACTACTAATGGGATTAACTATTTTGATAATCCTGAAAATATCATTTTTAAAAATATAGATGCTGAAGATGGGTTAAACATAGTTAGTTATTTAAACGAAGGATTACACCACCAAGATTCTTCTATTATAATTACAGGCACTCAAAAAATTCAATTATTTAAATTCAAAGACATTTATTTAGATAATAGGCCATTTAGGGTTGAAATACTCAACGCAAATTCTATTAATAAAAATAATGAGTACCAGAACATAGGCTTTAGTAATTACACAATCAATATGAACAGCGATGCTGTTTCGCTTGCGCTTAATCTGTTTACTTCAACTTCTTACAAAACAAAAAAAGTTAAATTCTTTTACAAAATAGCAGGTGTTACTAGTGGTTTTATTTCTAACGAAGAAGACAATAAAATTTTACTGCAATCTCTAAGGTATTATCGTGTAAACGAAGTAGAGATTTATGCCATTAATAGTAGTGGTAAAAAAAGCGAGAACATTTTAAAATTAAATGTTTACAGAACAGCACCTTGGTGGGCCAGAATTGAGTCTTTTATTATTTATATCATATTATTAGTTAGCTTAATTTTCATTGTTTTCAAAATCAGAGAAAAACAAAACAACGAAAGACAAGAAGGCAAACGTAAAGCCAAAGAAATTGAAGAAGCGAAAAATCTTCAAATGAGTTTATTGCCTAAAAAAACACCCGTTGTAGCAGGTTTAGAAATTACTACTTATTTAAAATGTGCATCCGAAGTTGGCGGAGATTATTTCGATTTTTTACAAGAAGATACAGGCACATTGTATTCCATTTGTGGTGATGCTACCGGACACGGCGTTACGTCTGGAATTATGGTTGCAGTAACCAAGGCTGCGCTAAATGGAATTGATTTAGAAGATCCATCAGCCATGATGCTAAAATTAAATAAAATTGTTAGGCGTATTAATTTTGGTACATTAAGAATGAGTTTGAGTATTGCAGCGGTAACAAAAGATACCATTACGGTTAGCTCTGCAGCAATGCCTCCAACATATATTTATAATGCTGCTGAAAATATTTTAGAAGAATTACTGATTTCAAATCTTCCTTTGGGCGGAATGGATAAGGAAAATTTCACGTCCATCTCACGTAAATTTAATGCAGGCGATATCTGTATTATGTTATCTGATGGACTTCCTGAATTACCTAATCCAAAAAATGAAATGCTTGACTATCCAAAAGTGTTTAATTGTATTTTAGAAAATTCACAAAAATCGGCCGAAGAATTAAAAGAATCATTAGTTAAATTAGCAGATGACTGGGCTGGCGGAGTAATGAACCCAGATGATATAACCATTGTAGTAATTAAAAAAGTAGACTAATAAATTAAAACCAACAACATGAATTCACCCACAGTTGAGCTAAAACTACCCATATTGCCAAATATGGAGTTAGTAGCCACACAAACGGCAGATATTATTGCCAAACACATGCATTTATCTGAAGATCAAAGCGGAGAAATAACTATGGCTTTGATTGAAACCTGTATCAACGCTTTTGAACATTCAAAAGCAGGAAATAATATTTTTATTCATTTTATTATTGAAGAAAGTTCCCTGGTTATTAAAGTAATTGATCAAGGGATTGGATTTGATAAATCTAAAGTGGCTATTCCAAAGATTGAAAACAAAATTGGGAAAGACGAACGCAAACGCGGATGGGGCCTACAATTAATTCAAGCTTTGATGGATTCAGTAGAATTCGAATCAACCGATTCCGGTACTACAGTAACAATGACTAAAAATAAATAACATGAGCGATTTTAAAACGAAAGTAACAGCAGTAAACGAAATAGTAATTATTGAAACAGAAGGATATCTTAACAATGAAGGTGGACAAATGGTGTATGATATTTGCATAGATAAAATGGCATCAGGATCTCGTAAGTTTTTACTAAATCTTAGTGGCACTAAAGTGGTTAATAGTATTGGTGTATCAATTATTATTGAGGTAATTGAAAAACTACAAGAAGTAGAAGGAAAATTAGGCTATTATAATATGGCACCGATTGTTGAAAAAACATTTCATATTATGGGCTTATCTAAATACTCGTCTTTGTACAAAACAGAAGAACTTGCTCTTTTAGAGTTTTAGTATATTTAGGTAGCAAAAAAAGGGGCTGTATCAAACTAATGATACAGCCCCTTTCTATGTAATTAAGTGTTAGTTTATTTTAACTCTGTAATAAATCTGTCCTTCGAAACGCGAATTTTTTTCATATTCACCAACCAATCTTTTTCAGCTTCTCTATAGCCAATTGGTAATAGTAAAACACTACGCAAACCCTTTTCTTTTAAATTTAATAACTCATCTAAAGCAGCTGGATTGAAGCCTTCCATAGGAGTGGCGTCTACTTTTTGTTCTGCTGCAGCAATAATTGCAGCAGTAAAACCAATATAAACTTGTTTGGCAGCGTGTGTAAAGTTTTCTTCGGCAGGTTTGGCCAAATATATTTTCAACAACATATTTCTGTAATCATCTGTTGCAATTGATGGCAAACCTCTTTCTTCATTGTTTCTGGCAAAAGCTTCGTTGATGCGTTCTTCGGTATAATTGTCCCAGGCGGCAAAAACCAATACATGCGAGGCATCTACAATTTGACGCTGTCCGTGTGCAAGCGGTAATACTTTTTCAAGTAACTCCTTATTTGTAATAACAAGAATCTCAAAGGGTTGTAATCCAGAAGAGGTTGGCGCAAGTCTTGCAGCTTCTAAAATATAGTCTACTTTTTCTTGTGGAACAGCTTCCCCATTCATTTTTTTGGTGGCGTAGCGCCAATGTAAATCTTCAATTAAACTCATATTTTTATTTATACTACAAAAATAATCTAAAATTGTTGCCTACATCAGAAATGAAATGTGAAAGATTGTATCAATCTATTCAATGATTAAAATGCATTTCTATTTTCTTATAGTAATCCCTAATTCAAAATAATATAAAATGATATAAAATAGTTCTAGATTTTATTGATTAATTTTCCAAAAAAGCGCTTTACTTTTTTAATAATTCAATATGCCTATTTTAATTAAAACATTTGTAGCAGTGATCATTTTAGCTACATGTATTTCTTGTAACCAACAAGATGCACCACCGCCCGAAAGGCCATCCAAAATAGATCCTAATCCATCATCGGCATTTCTTTCGCCAGAAGAAAGTATGAAAACGATGAAATTGCCTCCAGGATACCATCTCGAACTAGTAGCAAGTGAGCCTATCATTCAAGAACCAGTAGCCATTGTTTGGGATGGTAATGGCAGAATGTATGTAGCTGAAATGCGTAGTTATATGAAAGACTTAGAAGGTACTGGAGAGCGTTTGCCAACTTGTAGAATTACACGTTTTGAAGATACCGATGGTGACGGTAAAATGGATAAAAGCACCATTTATATCGATAGCCTAGTATTGCCAAGAATGATGTTGCCGCTTGATGATCGATTGGTAGTTAACGAAACATACACGTATAATTTATACAGTTACAGAGATACCAATGGCGATGGAAAGGCCGATGAAAAAAAATTGGTATACCATAACGATGCACCAGACGATGCCAATTTAGAACACCAAAAAACAGGGTTGATTTGGAATATAGATAATTGGATTTATGTAACCAGTAATCCTGTGCGATATAGGTATAATAATGGTATGATGCAAGTTGATAGTTTTGGCAGTTCTCCCGGAGGTCAATGGGGATTAACGCACGATAATGTTGGTCGTTTATTCTTTTCGTCGGCAGGTGGCGAAAAACCAGCGCAAAATTTTCAAGAAAATCCTGTTTATGGCGAATTAGATTTTAATGACCAACGCTCTAAAGATTTTGATGAAGTATGGCCAATTGTTGCAACCCCCGATGTACAAGGTGGACAGCGTCGTTTAAGAGCCGATAGTACATTAAATCATTTCACCGCATGTTGTGGCCAATCTATTTATCGTGGCGATCGTTTGCCAAATAATATGGTGGGAGATTTATTTATCTGCGAACCCGTTGGTCGTTTAATACGTCGAGCAAAAGTTGAAGAACGAAATGGCATCACTTATTTAAAAAACGCCTACGATAAAAGAGAATTTTTAGCATCTACCGATATGAACTTTAGGCCCATTAATTCTGCCACAGGGCCAGACGGTTGTTTGTATATTGTAGACATGTACCACGGAATTATTCAAGAGAGTGCTTGGACAAAACCAGATAGTTATATCAATCCGCAAATCAAACGAAAAAATTTAGACCTCAATATTAATCGTGGCCGTATTTATAGATTAGTGCATGACGGCTACAAACCAGGACCAGCGCCACATTTACTAAGTGCAAGCAATGAAGAACTTATTCAATATTTGTCGCACCCCAATGGTTGGTGGCGCGATAATGCACAAAAATTATTGGTTATTCATGCAGATAAATCTGTTATACCAGCACTTAAAAAAATGGTAGCAGACGAACCTTCTTTTTTTAATAAAATATTTTTCTGGAAAAAAACTACATCGCCTCTTGCCAGATTACATGCACTCTGGACGCTTGAAGGGTTAAATGCAATTGATCAAAATATGGTGATGGATTTGCTAAAAGATTCAGATCCAGAAATAAAAAAAGCAGCCATTAGAATGAGCGAAAAATGGTTAACCACAAATAACGACCAATTGCTTTTAAAATTACAAGCATTAAAAAAAGATGCAAACTATGGTGTGCGCGTACAACTTGCATTATCATTACGTTACAGTAAACAGCCCAGCGCTGTTGCCTTATTAAAAGAATTGCGTTCACTCAATGATAGTAACCGTTTAATTGTAAAAGCAACTACCAGGTCTTTGTTGCGAACAGATGAATCAATGGCTGCATTAAGGGCTAGTTGCGAAGGGATGGGAGAAAAAGACAAAGACATGATGTATGATGGCTCGTTGAATTTTCAACAATTGTGTGCTACTTGTCATGGCACCGATGGCAAGGGTGTACCAGCAAAACTAGCGCCACCACTAGCTGGTTCTGCAAGGGTAAATGGCGATAAAAACATTTTAATCAATATTGTTTTAGCAGGCTTAAAAGGACCGGTAGATAATATTACTTATCCCGATGGAATGCCCTCTCAAAAAGATCATACCGACTTGTACATTGCATCGGTATTGAGTTATATTAGAAATAGTTTTGGCAATAAAGCCGATTTGGTCCACTCTGGAGATGTAAGAGATATTCGCAAACTATTAAAAGGAAGGGATTCTGCTTACACATTAGAAGCATTAAAAAATTGGGTGAAACCTGTTGAAGTAAAAAAATAAAAATTGTAGTGGCAACATAAAAAAACGGGCTATGAATTTCATAGCCCGTTTTTTATTATTAGGAACGTAATTATTTTTTTGACTCAAAAATAGTCCAAGGATAAGACTTCATATTTTTTAACCGAAATTAAAAATCATATTTTTTTCTACGAGGCCTAGACAACATAGCAGTTGCTTCCTTATCATTATTTTTAAAAGTTTCGGTTTTTGGATCCCAATAAATTTTTCTATTGACTTTCATAGCAATTTGGTGTAATAAGCAAGCACTACATGAGCGATGTCCTACTTCAATTGGTGCAATAGGTTCTTTACGAGATTTTACACAATCCAACCAATTAGCGTGTTGCTCAGAACTATCGTATAATTGAATTTCGTTTTTACCTATCACTGATTTTAATAATTCTGGGTTGCTTGCATCAATTGGTTTAACACCTGATTTATCTGCAACTGGATCGGAATCTGTAACCCTATAATTTCCACGAGTTACCCAAATCCATCCTTCAGATCCAATGAATTTTACACCATTAGGTAATTCATTCGACACAATCATGTGTACACCATTTTCGTACAAAGCTTCGGTTCTAAAAATGCCGTGTACATTCCAAAGACCATCGTAATTAGGTGCATCATTTGGGAAAGCTGCTTTACCCCAAATTTCTATTGGTCCGCTATATTCAGTTCCCATTCCCCAATGTGCAATATCTATATGGTGTGCGCCCCATCCGGTAATCATTCCAGCGCCAAATTGTTCGCAACGCAACCAACCTGGTCGGCTTCCTACACCTTTCAATGAGTCTTCTTGTGTATGAACCCTATCTTCTGTATAATAAACTTCAGGAGTAGCTCCCAACCAAGCATCATAATTTAAATTTGTAGGAGTAGGCATTTGAATTTTACTTCCACCACCAGGGTCGCCGGGTAAACCAACTTCTACAGTAATTAATTTACCAATACGTCCGTTGCGCACTAGTTCACAGGCTTTTTTAAATTGAGGCCATGGACCAACAGAACGTTGTTGGCTACCCATTTGTAAAATTCTCCCTGTTTTTTTAACCGCATTACTTAAAATCCGTCCTTCTTCAATGGTTAATGAAGCTGGTTTTTGTAAGTAAACATCCTTACCTGCATTCACTGCATGCACGCCAACAATAGCATGTTGGTGATCGGGCAAACTAATATGTACAGCATCAATATCTTTATTTTGAAGCAACTCTTTGTAATCGGTATACACTTTAATATCCCAATCGCCTTTTAGTCCACCATTATAGGCAGCACCAATTTGGTAATTGTGTTTAACAGCTGCTGGGCCTGCATTTGCTCGGTTTCTATCAAGATCGCAGACTGCCATAATTCTGGCACCTGCATAGCGGGCAATTTCTGGCATATCGTGCGAAGTAGAAATTCTACCACAACCAATAGACGCCACATTTATAATATTACTAGGAGCCGATTTTCCAAACACACTTGCCGGAACAATGGTAGGGAAACCGCTAAGAATCAATGATCCAGAAGCTAATTTAGCAGAAGCGTTTAAAAAGTCTCTTCTACTTACGGTTTTTTTTGATTTCTTCATTCTTTATAATTTAATATGTAAAACAAATATGGGCATTTTTTTAAAATAGTAGGCACCAAGAAATTTAATTGTTAGTAATTTTTATTGAGGCAGGCTCTGCAAAATATTTCCATGCGCTTTCTGCTTTTGCTGCATCGAATTTTCCGTTAAAAACCACCATTCGATACTTAAGTACATATGTTTTTCCAGGTTCAAGTAGCCAGTTTTTGTCTTTGGTTGGGGCAAAGTTGAAAAACATATCACCCCTGCCATTCGTATTCAATACCCAAATTCGCATAGGTTCTGGAAAATTGTAGTTCGATGGGTAAGATAGAAAGGCAATACCTCCATTGTCATTTCCGGGTAATTCACCTTGTACAATACACCATTTTGCC